>JANLSA010000137.1:0-20918 GCA_031362085.1 Bacteroidota bacterium
AACCTTGGAAATGTAATGAAGGAGAGTGCAACCACTGCGCTGAGTTATTTACAGAGTAATGCAAAAAAATACAAACTGGATTCAAAGTTATTTTCAACGAAAAATATTCATATTCATGTACCGGAAGGTGCTACACCAAAAGATGGTCCGAGTGCAGGTATTACGATGATGACAGCTATTGCATCGGCACTAACAGGTAAAAGAGTAAAACCATTTCTTGCAATGACTGGCGAAATTACATTGCGGGGCCAGGTATTGCCTGTTGGTGGATTAAAAGAAAAAGTGCTGGCAGCTAAACGAGCAGGTCTTAAAGAAATTATCGTTTGCAAACTGAATGAAAAAGATATTAGTGAAATAGATTCCACTTTTATTAAAGGGATTAAATTTCATTATGTAAAAACTATGAAAGAAGTATTGGATTTGGCATTAGAAGAGTAATACTCATCGACTGCTAAAATAACAATCCATTCGGTTTGCATAATTCGGGGTTCCTTTTTTTTCTTACTAAGGCAATAGCTTATTTTCGTAACTGTGCAATTACGATTTACGTTTATCTTGTTATTTTTTTACAGCCATTTGTTTGCTCAAACAATTGGTGGCAGTACTGTTTTTAGTTTTCTCAATCTTCCGAATACGCCACAGCTAACTGCATTGGGTGGTATAAATGTTTCTTTCCCATCCAATGATGTAGGAATGGCTTATAATAATCCTGCTTTACTTAACCAATCGATGCATACACAAGTAAATACTGTCTTTAATGATTTATATGCAGGCATTAAAACCTATCATTTCTCCTCGGGGTATCATCATACAAAACTGAAAACAAATTTTAGTTACGGGCTTCATTACTTTGATTATGGAAATATTTTGCAAACGGATGCCTCTGGTAATATATTCGGCAATTTAAAACCAGTTGACTTTACAATGCAGGTTTCTGCATCTCATCACTATAAAGAAAAATGGAACCTGGGAGCTACCGTAAAATATATCAGTTCTAATTATGGTCAATATAAAGCAAATGGGCTGGCAATGGATATGGGTTTATTATACAGCGATACTTCAAAACTTTTCAATGCATCTGTGTTGATAAAAAATGCAGGCTTCCAATTAAAAAAATATAGCGGAAGCCGAGCTGGCGATTTGCCATTTGATTTGCAGGCAGGCATTACTAAACGATTAAAAAATGCACCATTCAGTTTTTCGTTTACGGCGCATCATCTGTCCTTGTTCAATATAAGTTATAATGATACATTGTTTAACAATGCAAACGATTTTGGGAATAGCAATCAAAATTTCTCGTTTGATAAATTATTCAGACATGTGGTCCTTGCGACTACAATCCATATTGATAAAAAATTAGAAGCAACCATTGGTTACAATCATCTCCGGCGCAAGGAGCTGAATATCGGAAAAGATGGAAATGGACTGAATGGTTTTTCGATGGGTGTGGCAATCTTACTAAACAAAATTCAAATCCGTTTTTCAAGAACTAATTACCAAAATAATACCGCCCTCAATCAGCTAGGTTTAAATCTGAAACTAAATGAATATTTTGGCTTAGGGAAATTTGGGAAGCAGATTGGCTGGTGATTTATGAAATCAATTTATAAACTTCAAAAGCTTCTGCATATTTAGTATTTGCCTGAAGTCCTCTTACCGTTGCAAGTGATTTGATGAAATCTTCTTTAAAATAATTCCGGTTCGATTGTGATGTATATGCTTGTAAAGAATTCATTTTTGTTTCTAAATTTTTTTCAGAAAGATGGCAAAAGCATTGAGTATGAAAAGAAGAATTATTCCAGGGCAATTCATAACCGAGCAAAGAACAATGTTTAAAAGCTCTTAATGATTCAGAATAAACAACACCATGATCCTGGTGTACATCAGATTTAGCCGGTGTAAATACCAAATCGGGTTGAATCGTTTTATTCAACTTTACCATTTCATCCAGTATTTCCTGCCGGTACGCTGGAAATGTTCTTACATCAAAATCGAAAAAAGTAAGATTTGATTCTTTAATGCCTAAGATTGCTGTTGCATTTTTGCATTCATTTCTTAATGTGTCAGGGGGTAAACCAGTAGCTAACGATTTTTTGGAATCTGAAAATGCAGCATAAAATATTTCAACCCCGGGTTCTGCATACTTAGCAATTGTGCCTCCGCAACCCAGTTCACCATCATCCGTGTGTGGTGCAAGAATTAATATACGTTTTGGATTTATCATATTTATTTGCTTCTGACCAAAAATAAACTTTTACATCAATATTTTTATTCTGTTATAATAATAGTTGAATCTTTCAAAAGTGGAAGTTGCTGATTGAATTGCGAATTTAACAGAACCCTGAATTGATTCACATTTGAAATACCCGTATAAAATGATTTATAATTAGAATCGGGCAGGTAAATTGAATTTAAATTTGAAAAATACGTTTCTACATGTTCATAGTTGTTATACCCTTTAAACCCATGGTCACTCATTAAAATTATTATGGGAGGTTCCGGTGAATTAGATTTTATAGCGTCGACAAGTTGCAGTAAAACTTTATTGCAATACTGGAGATAACTGATATACCGTGTTTCTGTTGAATCATATATTTTACGAAGTAATTCATATTTTGTTTCATTGCCATTCTTATCATAATAATAGGGATTGTGCGGCATCATGAGATGCGTGTAAATAAATTTTGGTTTATCTGTTTTTTCTGTAGCTGCTTTTTTTGTCAGTTCAAGAAAATTTTCAATATTCTTTTTATCGTTATAAATTGAATTTTTTTCAGTCGAAGTTAATTTTAAATCCGTAATCAGATGATACCAAAGATCCCGTTGAAGTCTGAACAGAAATGTCTGAGCAACAATGGGTCTGGTTTTAACGGGCAAAATAGAAGGTTTTGCCATAGTCGGTTGCCCCGGAAAATCAAAAATAGAGTAATTATAAATCTCGTACCCAGCCTGTTTAAAAAAACGCATCGTCTTATTGTTTTTTATAACATCGAAACAAATTCTCCGGTCATGAATATTCTGATTGATTTTATAAATGCCGGGGAGATAATCCATATTCAGAATAGATGCTGAAGAAAAAATAGTATAATTATAATTACTTCGCGAATCATCCACAATATGAAATTCTCTTTTACGGAGTTCGTTTTCAAAAGCTGAATTGTCAAACTTTAATAATTCATTCAGCTGTTTTTTCCCAGCATACTCATCAGCCAGAATGTAATACACATCCGGGTTTTTACAATCACTACAATTAACAAACTCATCTTTTGTTATAACAGATGATGTAGTGTTAAAAATTTTATTTATCAGAATAAAAACATCAGCGAACAACAAAACCAGCAATACCAGATTTAGATACCGTGTTACCTGGAATAAGGTTTTCTTTCTTTTCTTCAGAACCAGGCTGGCTACCAGAATAAAAACAACGAGGGCTATAAGAATAAAACTATATCGTGTGTAAAAAGCATTGTCAGAACTTGTCTTTGCCCAGTCATGTGCCGGGCCAAAGAAAAAATTAAAACTCAGTAGAATGAAAACTAAAATTGCGGCTTTATTTATGTTCCTGAAAAATAAAAAAAACATTCCTACTAATACAACTGCAGCCAGCAAATAAACCCCGGCAAGAATTGTTGCATCTTTGGCGGGAATAAGCTCATAAAACTCAGTATACCCATGAAATACAAAAAATACCGGCAGCAGCCAGACAAATACGGGATACGATTTCAGAAAATTTAAAACTTTTGATTTCATATTTTTTTCATCAGGTATAGTACTCGTTCAGTACCCTGTATGTTTTTCTTTTTTTCGATTGTAAAATGTTGCTTAAATTTTTCTTCAAATACTTCAATCGTATACTGAGGATATATATCTTTTTTGTTTTGTAACAGTAACTGCACTTTTTTATCCTGCTTCGGTACAAATTCAATTAGAAGATATTTGCCCAGGTTGCTGAAAAATTCTGCACATTGAGTAAATGAAATATTTTTCCCAATCGCCAAGTGATGAATTAAAGCGAGGGCAAGTGATAAATCAACTTTTGTACGGCCGATAAAAGAATCTCTTTCTTTATTGTTAACCCCAATTGCCGCTGATGGGTTTGCCAAATCAATAATCAATGGATGAATAGTTGAAATTGCTTTCTGTTTGCACAACAGGTAAAGATTATTAATACAGTTTGCATCAGCTTCGGCAGAGACAGTATAAATATTTCTTTTGCTTAGTAAAATTGAGAATTGTCCATCATTGGATCCAAGATCGGTCGCGGTTTTTATTTCGGGTAATTCAGTGAGCCAATTTTCAATTATAATTTTCTTTTGCTCCAAATAATCGCCACGCTGTTCAGCTTCTTCATAATATCTACTCCAGTTTGTCTTTTGCTGTGGGGTTTTCAATCTTTTTATCAACGACTCAAGGCTCCTGACTAAGTTCAACATTTTGGTTTTTGAAAAAACAGTTTGTTGTGCTGTTTTGGTCTGTCCTGCTTTGGTTAGTCCTGTATGCAGGTGAATATGTAAATAAGTAAATAAAGAGAATCGACTCCGCCAGGGCAATAATGATTTCGATATTGCTAAAGGTATTCCTTCAGGATAAGCGTACAACAGATTTTGCAAATGCTGTTTACTATAATGCATCAAAAGCAATGGGCTAAGAAAACATTCACAAAATTGCCGGTAAGCAATCCATGGTTTTGTTTCACCATATTTTTCAAAAGACAGTGTGTCAATAAAAATCATTTTCCCATTGTGCCATTGAATATTGTATGGAGTAGCATCTTTCAATATCATCTTAAAACCGATACTTTCTTTCATCAGTTTTAGGGTAAGCAGTGCAGCATCTTTCAGCATATCAAAACTCCATTCAAAAGGATAACTGACAAAAGAAAGCTGCCCGGGTTTCAATACCAGATAACAGTTTCTATCGTTGTTGCTATTCTCTTTTACTACATCATGAGAGATTAAAAAAGAATTATCAGTAAGGTGTTTGTAACAACCCGAGGAAATAAAAAAGTCAAAATTTTCTTTAAATATTTTATTTACCTGACGGTAAACCGTTCCATCTTTTTCAAATATGAAACCGGATGGATCACGATAGGATGCAGGATGTGGTTGAGGCAAAGACATCAGTTATCCTTATCCGTTTTTGACTTGCGGGTGAAGAATGATTTAATATACGTAAGAATGTTTTTAAAAAAGAATACGACTCCCAATGCACCGGCAATTATTGCCTGAATTAAATAACTGCTGCCCGGATCAATATATAAAAGATAACTCATCATAATTTAAAACTTTTTTGAATCTGTAAGGCTGACTGCATGTTGCTGAATAGTATTACAGAACGTACAAGTGAGTGACACAACGGAAGCCTGATAGTAGTAATGCCGTTGGTTACAAAATATTTTACATATAACTCAAATTAATTTTCGGTGTTAAAGTTAATAAAGTTTCATACATCAGTTTGATGGTGTATTCAATATCATCTTTGTGTAACATTTCAACGGGTGTATGCATATACCGCAACGGAATGCTGATGAGTACTGAGGGACAACCGTCATTGCTGTAGGCAAATGAATCGGTGTCTGTACCCGTACTACGGCTTAGAGCCCGCCATTGAATTGGAATTTTATGTTTTGCCGCTACATCCTCCACCACTTTCAGCAATTTATTATGTACAGCAGGTGCATAAGATAGTGACGGGCCTTTGCCACACAATACGTCGCCTTCAATCATTTTATTGATCATGGGTGTTGTGGTATCATGTGTTACATCCGTTACAATTGCAATAGCCGGTTTTAATCGTCGGGCAATCATTTCTGCACCACGCAAACCAATTTCTTCCTGCACGGCATTTACGATATATAATCCATACGGAATTTTTTTATTATTTTCTTTGAGCAGCCTGGCTACTTCGGCAATCATAAAACCTCCAATGCGATTATCAAATGCACGACCGATATAATTATCATTTGCCAGTTCTTCAAAACCATCCTGGTAGGTTACTGTTGCCCCGATATGAATACCTAATGCTTCCACTTCTTTTTTATTTCTGGCTCCACAATCCAGCCAAAGATTATCGGTACGTGGTATTGTTTCTTTTTGATCAGGCGTTTGATTTCTGGTATGAATAGCGGGCCAGCCAAATACAGCTTTCACTGCACCTTTTTTTCCGTGAATGATAACACGCTGTGCCGGTGCTACCTGATGATCTACTCCACCGTTACGTTTCAAATAAATCAATCCCTCTGCTGTTACGTAATTTACATACCAGCTTATTTCATCGGCATGGGCTTCTATTACCACTTTAAAAGGATGATCAGCATTAATAACACCAACCGCAGTCCCATAGGCATCCATAAAATGTGAATCTATATAGGGCTCTAAATATTCGAGCCATAGTTTTTGTCCACTGGTTTCAAAACCCACAGGACTGGCATTGCTGATATAATTTTTTAAAAACGCAAAAGACCTTTCGGTGATGATAGAATTCCTTTTCTTAGTTGTTGCTTTTTTCTTTACTGCTTTTGCCATACTATTATCTTTTTATTTTGACTCAAATAAATTGGCGGTTCCCCTATTTGGTTTATCCCTTATTCTGAAGTAAATCCAACTTAATTTTATTAAATACCCTAAATGCTTGCCGCGAAGATAAGCAGCAAAGCCTTAACTGGTATCAGTCCATCGTGTAAAATTGAAAACTCAATTTCATTTCTGGAAAAACGGAAAAAATGAAACAACAGAAACAATAATAGAACAGGAATAATAACAGCAATATACTGCAGGGTAAAATGGAAATTGAAATAACGGCAAACCAGCAAACCCGTAATAATATTAATAAATAGCATAAGTCCTTTGCCATAAAACAATATTTTTTGGGGACCAAATGCAACAGCTGGTGTCACGACTTTATCTTTTTTATCTTCTTCATAATCCCTCACATTAAACAACATTGCCAGTGCCATAATAAAAAAAAAGCGGTTTGCAAATAAAGCTAAAATTTGAGGTTGACTGATTGTTGAAAGATCCGAATAAAAAACAGGAAGAACAACGGTAGCGAAACTCCAAACAAAACTGAGTAACGGTAATTTCAACCAACCGATATGCCGCAATGCCTTACCCCCCGGAAGAAAAGGAAATGAATAAGCGATAGATAAAACCGGAATAAGCAATGACCAAAAAATATTATTTTTGCTAAAAAGTAGTTTGAAATGCGAAATAATAAGATACGTAATAAGGAAACTGACAGAAATTAATATAGTAAGAATTAAGACTTTATTTTCTTCATACCATTGCAGTCTTTTATCTGTATTTGTTTTTCGACTTTTTAGATAGTAATGAAAAGTATAGATATTAAGTACACAACAAAATATCATGAGTGCATACCAATCAGTACCCGGAATTAAATGAAGCAGGAACCCTGTTTCATAAATTAAAGAAGTTGCACAAAACGCAATAAAAAAATTACAATAAAAGAAAATGAAAAATAATTTTAGAAAAATGCTTTTCAAACCATCAGAGTTTCTTCAGTGTTATTCTTCCGGATTCAACATAGTTGCTGCGATGCGCAGCTTTGTCTCGTATTATTAATCCAAAGGAAACTTCCCGGTCAACTGATTCAAGCGACAAAAAGGCTGCTGAATTATCGCTCAACAGTTCTCCATAGCTGAATCTTAGTTCTATTTCTCCAAGTCTGCCAATTGGAATCGCATCAGGGTTTAGTTTTAGCCTTACTGTGTCTATGGTAAGCGCAACCGCACCATTAAACCGTTTAAATACATATAAAACTGAATCCTGAATATCGCCTTCCTGATCAGTAAAAGAACAAATAAATGAAATGATATTTGTTTTCACTGCTACTGATGGTGAAATGGATTTAAACTTAATTTGCGGCTCAGTTGTATATTTTTCTTTTTTGCAGGCTGCAAAAAGAAAAACATAGAACGTGAGAAGTGATAGCAGAAATTTTATCTTCATAAAAAGGATTATAACCAAATTTACAGATTTTACTAATATAAATGACCTATGCAAGGTGAATGGGAATATAAAGTTTTAAACGTAACCAATGAGGGCTTTGAAAAACTTGCACTTGAGCTTTTCCATTTTCAGTACAAAGAGAACCCGGTTTACCGGGCTTATGTGAATGCATTAAGCCTAAAACCTGAGAACATAAAATCAATTGAACAAATTCCATTTCTTCCGATTAGCTTTTTTAAAAATAAGGAAATAAAATCCACAGATTTTATCGCCAAAATGATATTTGAAAGTAGCGGCACTACTGGTAGTATCAACAGTAAACATTCAATTAAAAATATAGAATGGTACACTGATGTTTTCAAAACTATTTTTGAAATGTTTTATGGCCCCATACAGGATTGGTGTATAATTGGTCTGCTACCATCCTATTTAGAAAGAAATAATTCATCGCTGGTGTTTATGGTTAATAGCCTGATTGAAAAAAGCAATCATCCAAAAAGCGGCTTTTATTTAAACGAGTATGAACAACTTTTTAAAATGCTGAATGAGGTTGAAACGCAACAACAAAAAACGTTGCTAATAGGAGTTAGTTTTGCCTTACTCGATTTTGCAGAAAAATATAGTATTACACTGAACAACACGGTAGTAATGGAAACCGGGGGTATGAAAGGGCGAAGGCAGGAAATGATTCGTGATAATGTTCATTCTATTCTTAAAAAAGCTTTTGGTGTTGCTATTATTCATTCCGAATATGGAATGACAGAACTTTTATCGCAGGCATATTCTTATGGAAATGGAATTTATAAATCACCAACCTGGATGAAAGTATTGCTTAGGGAAGATGAAGACCCATTTGCCCTAAAAAATTCGGGTACTGGCGTGATAAATGTTATTGATCTTTCAAATATTTATTCTTGTTGTTTTATTGCTACAGATGATATTGGAAAGTTATATGCTGATGGAAGTTTTGAAGTACTGGGTAGATTGGATGGAACTGATTTGAGAGGTTGTAGTCTGCTGACAATATAAAAAAGGGCACCAGTTCTCTTATACAATTTTATTTTTTTTTTACATCTTTCTTTTCTATTAAAAATTTATTTCCGCCAATATGACGAAAGGCTGCTATTGTATGCAAATACAATTTAAAGGCATTGTATTTGACTTAACTTTATGACTGCATGATATTAAAATAATATTATAATAAAAATGCAGTATTATTTAATCAAATTTTGATTTATGAAAAAAATTATTGCTTTGTTTATCATTGCGGCGGTTACACTGGTTTCCGTTTTCTCCTGCAAACCTGCAGCAGAAAAAAAAGAAGTTATTGTAGTCCCTGCGGCACCTATTATTATTGTAAAAGATCCGCCTGTAAAATCAACAACGATTACACTGGATAAAAATGGTGTAAAAGTTGAAGCGAAGAAAGTTGATGTTATTATAAAGCCTGCCACAAAGAACAAATAAATTTTTTATTTGTATTTTATAGTTATTAAAAGGGGTAATCGTGTTGTATTTTTTTTACAAAATACAATTCTAAAGTAATTTATTTGCTTAACAGAAAATGCTAAGGAAATATTATTGAACAAAAAATAAAATCCCTCTTTTTTTTAAGAGGGATTTAGTTATAAAGAAATACTTTTTTCAATTAATAACTCGGCTTCAATTCCACCCGACGGTTTTTCTGGCGACCCGCTGCAGTCTTATTGTCGGCTACAGGTGAACTTTCGCCAAAACCGGTTGATGTTAATCTGCTTTCATCAACCCCTTTTTTCACCAGGTATGCTTTTACAGATGCTGCACGTCTGTCACTCAGACCTATATTATAGATATCAGTCCCCACATTATCTGTATGTCCGTCAATTGCTAATTTCAACTGAGGATTTTCATCTAATAACTGAACGATATCATTTAGAGGTTTGAAAGATTTACTCAGTAATACTGCCTTGCCTGTTTCAAAGAAAATATTTTTAGCGGCATACGAAGTTCTAGTAATTATTTCCTTAGAAATTTCAGGGCATCCCTGGTTTTCTTTAATACCTGCAACAGTTGGACATCTGTCTTCTTCATCATTGATTCCATCTCCGTCTCCATCAGGCACAGGGCAACCCTGATAACGGGCTACTCCAGCTACAGTTGGACATTTATCATCTTCATCATTTATTCCATCACCATCCGTATCCGGAATCGGGCAACCCTGATAACGGGCAAGACCCGGAACTGTTATACATTTATCATTGTCATCATTTATTCCGTCATTATCAGTATCAGGAACAGGGCATCCATCATATTTTGCCACACCTTTTACAGTTGGGCATTTATCTTTATCATCTGTTATACCATCACCATCTGTATCTGCTGGTGGCGGTGGTGCCACAACTGCAGGAGGTGGTGGAGGTGGAATCACTACAGGTTCTTTTTTCTTACCTATTATACCTGCTACACCGATGCTGTTATAAAAATGTTTTGCAGTAGTTTCAGTAGTTACCGGCAGGCGGTACTGAGCGTTGATATTGATATATGCCTCATCAAATAAATTAAAACGTAAACCCACACCGATGGGAATAATTGCACCTAAATAATTTTTATATTTACTTGCACCCACACCCAGATTTATATACGGAATAAAAGAATAATTTTCTGAAACCATCTTCAACTGAAGTGATGCATCTGCTTCAAGTAAAAGATTATCGCTTGTAAAATTCTTGTTTGGCATTGGATAGCGGAGGAAAGAACCCGAGATGGTACCTGCAAAATCAACATGTTTTTTTAACCCTTTATAAAAGCTAACAGCTAACCCGGCTTTCATGTCTTTAAATTTTGCCCATTGCTTGTCACGTAGTACTCCAGCTAAATTAGATGCCTTGATACGAGTCGGAGTAAGGAAATCATTCATTACAAAACTGATTCCGATTGCCGGTCTTCTGATATTGTCATCTTGTGCCGTAACGGTATTTGTAATTAATAGCGCAACAAGGACAATTGCTAAGATTTTCTTCATAAAGCGATAGTTTGGTTTAGTCAAGAAACAAAAATAACGGGTAAGTTCTACATCCGAAAATAAATTATTCATTTCATATCCACACTATTTATGTGGTTTCTTTTTACCCAATACCTCCACTTTCACCTTTGCAAGCCCCGATTTGACAAAATTTAAGGCTATTGCACCTGCCTTTGTCAGATCTATGATACGTTTTGTCTTATGATGCAGCCGGTCATTAATTTTCACAATCACCGATTTTTTATTTTTCAAGTTAGTAACTCGTATCCAGATACCCAATGGCAGTACATTACATGCAGCCGTCATTTTTTTATGATCAAATATTTCACCATTAGCCGTTTTACGTCCTTGAAATTTATTGGAATAATAACTGGCAGTGCCATATAAAATTTTAGTCTTATCATTTTTAGGAGTACTGTCCTGAGCTAAAGCTGACTTGGGAACCAGTAATAATGTCAAAAAACAAATAATAACTGCACGAAATATTCTTCCTACAAGGCGTTTGTAAACTGGTTGCACAAATTTTTTGAAAATAGTACTTCCAAGCCAAAAACCATTTAACCCATTTATGCTAACGACAATAGCTGATGGCTTAAAATAGATGTTTTTTTTCATGCAATTACTTTCTACTATAATATTTTTCACGTAACAATGCATCTTCACCATAAATATCATCATAAAAAACTATTGTACCATTTTTCCCTTCGCAACTAAAATAACGGATGAATACCGGGAATTTGTTTTTAAGAGAAATCGTGTGTTTCTCTTTTATTTTTAGCCAATGAGTTAATGAATCGCTGTTAATTGGAATCGAATTAATGCTTTTAGAATTTGAACTGTCATTTGCCATTAAAAAATAAGCCAGTTTATCCCATTGCTGTACCCTTACACATCCATGACTCAATGCTCTCGTATCACGACTGAATAAATAGCGTTCATTGGTATCGTGGAGATAGACCTGATATTTGTTACTGAAGTTAAATTTTAAAACTCCCAGGGCATTTGCATCGCCACTACCCTGCACTACATTATAAGGTATGCCTTTGCTGTATTTACTCCAATCTACAGTAGCTGGATCTACAACTTCTCCTTTTCTGTTGACCAATGAATATCCTTTTCGTTCAAGGTATCCGGTATTTCTTTTTAATGCCGGTAAAATATCTTTTACAATAATACTGTTGGGTATCGTCCATTTAGGATAGGTTATCATTTCATATATCGAACTTGTAAGGACAGGCGTTCTTGTATTTGGTTTGCCCACTACAATTTTTGAGCTGATTTTAATGGAATCATTTTCTAATAACTGTAGTTGAAAAGAAGGCAGGTTTACCCAAATATATTTTTCCGGCATTTTATCGGGCAGCATTTTATATCGATCAAGGGTAATAGCGATCCGGCAAAATTTTTCTTCGTCGCTGGTATTTAATCTTCTGATTGTCTCCTGACCGGCTTTCCCGTCAGCTGTTAGTTTTTGATGTTTCTGAAATTTTTTTATCGCATCTGCGAATTGAGTTGAATCTGCAATGGGTGAATTAAAAGAAATTAAACTGTCTTCAAATAAACGTTGCTGTAATAATCTTTTATGTTCTGTTGTATTTTTATACGGCACCGGGACATGTGTATAAATTTTAAAGCTTGCACTGTCAAGAAATTTCTGAATGCCTCTTTTTAAATCATAATATTTTTTATGTTTCGGTTCTAATGAAGAAAAAACATTAAAAACAGATTGTGATTCAAAAGCTGAATTAATTTTTTGTAAAACAAATTCATTACTCAAAACAGAGTCTGTTCTATTCATTACACTGTCATTCTGTAATCGTCCCAATTTAATATCCTGTACTATTTGTACAAACGC
The DNA here is from genome assembly GCA_031362085.1 of Bacteroidota bacterium. Taxonomy (GTDB): domain Bacteria; phylum Bacteroidota; class Bacteroidia; order Chitinophagales; family Chitinophagaceae; genus VBAR01. The sequence continues at coordinate 12,824 of JANLSA010000137.1, forward strand.
ATCTGTCATTAAAATATCCGCATTTGCCCAAAGCCTTGCATCACGCCTACCCGCTTTTGCCAGACTATCATTCATAAATAAAGTCCGAAGTGTGTCCAGGTTTTTTAAATGATAGTTTTCAGGAAACAATCCCCAGCGTTTTGCCTGAAGTATAAAATAAAAAATAGAATCACCAAGTGCTTTCCAATTTTCCCTACTGCTCCAAAAAGGTTCATTATTTTTTTGAGCATATAAATATTGAACAAAAGCAGGTTGATTCAATTCAGTTGTGTCAATAAGTATAAATTGATAGTTCGTTAAATTATTAACAGAGGCGGTAATAACCGCTTTTACTTTTTTATCCATTTGATCCGGGCTATTCACAATTTCCGGCTTTGAAGAATCTGCATTTTTGCAGGAATAAACAAAAATAAAAGAAGCAAATAAATACAAAGCGATTTCCCGGTGAAAGTTTTTGATGGTGTGTTGATACATATTTAGTTTTTGCCGTAAATTACCTTTCATAGGATAATGAAAATGCACAACAAAATAAGCAAAGGAATCTGTTTAAGGGTTGTATGGTTATTGATTTTATGCACATCTTGCAAAGCTGTAATAACTGCACAATCTATTGCAAGTTTTCAACCAACCGGAAGCTTTAATGAACAGGAATTTTATTTAGAAAATTTTGCTCCTGATGTAACGGTATCTCTTAATGCCCCTGATTATTTTAATTTAAAAGGGAAAACTTATCTTATTTTTTTTGCATTACCAAATGGTAATAGCATTGAATGGACAAAAGGGAAAAAAATGAAAGAAGGTGATGACTGGCATTTTGATATTCAACATATAGCTGCACAAACAAGATTTATCCGTTCAATTGATAAAAAGAACAATTATATTATCGCTTATATAATGACAAAGCAAAAAAGCTGGCCTGCATGGAAACGCACAACACCGGATTCAAAATCTATCATAAAAAATATAGTAAACAATATTGCATTTATGTTTAATTCCTACAATCCGCAAATTGTTTTGAATGGGCATAGTGGAGGCGGTAGTTTTATTTTCGGATATTTAGATGCTGTAGAAAAAATACCGGGTAATATTAAACGCATTGCTTTTCTCGATAGTAACTATGGTTATGAAGATAGTTTATATGCCAACAAGCTATCCAGTTGGTTGAAAGAAGATAAAAAAAATAAATTACTTGTATTGGCTTATAATGACAGCCTTGTCATTTACAATGGTAAGCCCCTGGTAAGTCCAACAGGCGGCACCTGGTATCGCAGCCGTTTGATGCAACGAAAACTTGCTGAAACATTTTCTTTTAAAACTTATTCCGATACATCACTTATTATTCATAAAGCATTAAATGAAAGGATTCAAATTATACTTAAAAAAAATCCAAACGGATTAATTTATCATACAATACTTGTAGAAAAGAATGGATTTATTTTATCTTTGTTTTCCGGAATAAAGTATGATAACAGAAAACTATTTGCCTATTTTGGAGAAAGAGTCTATTCTGAATTTATGAATGAGTAATAAAACTAAATTGGAACTACTTCAATTACTGCTTCTGCATTAATTGCTCCATAAACATGCGGAAAAGTATCTTGAATAGATGGCGACCATTCAAAAACAAATTTGCTGGTGAGTTTATCTGTATCAATTACGAGTTTTACCAAATCTTTTTTCCCTGAAAAATATCTTTCCATTACACCGGCAATCTGATTCTCGTGTGAGCAATGAATAAACCCTTCATCAGCTAATGAAGGTGATTCATAAAAGCCATCTGCTTTTGCTTTATCCCATTCCAGCTTTGTAGTTAAATGATAAATAATTGGCATTATACGATTCGTTTAATTTTTTGTTCCAGCATCATAAAATCGGCAAGAACCAGAGCTGTAACTGCTTCAACAATTACAGGGGCTCTGAGTGCTACGCATAAATCATGTCTGCCTTTGATTGAAAAATTTTCAATTTCTTCTGTTTCCCAGTTCAAACTGCTTTGTTCTTTTGGAGTGGAGGATGTTGGTTTGATTGCCAAACGAAAAATGAATTCATTTCCGTTGCTGATACCACCTACTACCCCACCAGCATGATTGCTTTTTGTTTTGCCTTCCATATTTTCAATAGCGTCATTATGTTCACTACCAAACATTTTTGCAGCAGCAAATCCAGTTCCGAATTCAATACCTCGTACTGCAGGAATAGCAAACACAATATGAGCTAAAGATGATTCAATCGAATCAAAATAAGGTTCACCCAATCCAACCGGCAACCCATTCACTTTACATTCCACAACACCACCAACAGAATCTTTTGCATCAATTGCTTTTTGCAAACCTTTTTCTAAATCTTTTTCACCTCCAATTTCTGTTACAGCTGCATAAATGTTTACACCATTCATTATTTTTTTTGCAATAGCACCTGCAGCAACAATCCCAGCTGTTAATCTTGCACTGAAATGTCCGCCACCGCGGTAATCTTCGTTACCACCAAATTTCTGATGTGCTACCCAATCTGCATGACCCGGTCTTGGAATACTTCTTTGCTTATTATAATCTTCGCTACGGGTGTTTTTATTTTCAAATAAAATAGTGATCGGAAAGCCCGTTGTCTTTCCATTGAATAGTCCGCTTTTGAAAATAGGATAATCTTCTTCCTGTCTCGGCGTAGTTCCTTTTTGTTTACCACCTTTTCTTCTTTCCAAATCCGCCGCTAAATCATCCGGCGATAATGATAACCCTGCCGGACAACCATCAATAGTTATACCTACGCATTCGCCATGCGATTCGCCAAAGATTGAAACACGGAATATTCTGCCAAATGAATTCATAATACTATTTTATAAAAATAATCATTCTGCTACTCTTCCCGGCTCACGATTTTCTGTTCCTTTTATACCTTTCAAACTATCTCCTAATTTTATTCTCATTTCGTCTGCCATCGCATTCATCTTTTTTACAATCTCAGGATATTGAGCAGCAAGATTTGTTTTCTCACCTTTATCATTACTTAAATCATACAACTCCATCGCTTCCAGTTTCACTTGCTTTGTTTGGCCCCGTTGTCCATCATTGCCGGGTGTTTGTCCTTCCATTGAAATATAGGTATGCGGAAAATAAAGTTTCCAGTTTTTCCACCGCATAGCCTGCAGCTCATTGGTGTTATAATAAATGAATAAAGGCCTTTCAGGAATATCAGTAGCATTTGGGTTATCAAGATATGACCAGATATTTATACCATCTATCTTTTTCACAGGTAAATCAGCATGTATTAATGAAGCAATCGTTGAAAGAATATCTATATTCATCAGCGGCGTATTCACTTTTATATTTCTCTTTAAATGATTTTTCCAGTATATCAAACAGGGAGTTCTTACACCACCTTCCCACACTGATCCTTTACTTTCACGTAACCCGTTTGTAATGCCCCCATGATTTCCATATGGCAACCACGGCCCATTGTCTGAAGCAACTATCAGCAATGTATTTTCTTCCAGCTTATCCTTTTTTAATTTTTTTATAATTTCTCCGATTGACCAATCGAGTTCCATTATAACATCCGCATATAATCCTTTTCCTGACTTACCAATAAATTTTTGCGAAGCGGAAATAGGTACATGCGGCATCGGATGAGCCAGGTAAAGAAAAAATGGTGCTGATTTTTTTCTTTCAATAAAATCCAATGCTTTTTCAGTAAACCGTTGTGTAAACCATGATTGTTCACTGATCGTATCAATCACAGTTTCGTTTTGAATTAAAGGTAAAGAAGGGAAATTCTTTCCGGCTGTATTTTGTGGCCACATATCGTTGCTGTAGGGAATACCATAATACTCACCAAAACCCTGCTTCGTTGGTAAAAATTCTTTACGGCTACCGATATGCCATTTGCCATAAGCAGCCGTTGCATATCCTTTTTCTTTCAGTATATCTGCAATGGTCAGCTCATCCGGGTTCAACCCGATTTTTGAATCAGGAAATAATGCGCCGTGTATTCCTAACCGGTTAGAATAACAGCCTGTAAGTAATGATGTACGTGAAGCAGAGCAAACCGGTTGCGAAACATAAAAATCAGTAAGTGTTATTCCGTTGTTTGCCAACCACTGAAAATTGGGTGTGTAATTAATTTCCTTATTGTAAGGGCTTACATCGCCATAACCCATATCATCAATATAAATGATGATAACATTGGGTGGTCTGTGTATCTTTTGTGAGTTGGATTGAAAGCAAATCAAAAGACAAACCAGCAGCAAAATCATTTTTACTTTTTTCATCTGCTTATTTAACCTGTAATATAAATCCATTTTTTATGTCGGCGCCCAATTGCTTTAAATGCTCATAAAAATCAGGATAGGATTTATTCACTGCCTGTGCCTCTTCAATTACTGTTTCACTGTTTGCTTTCAATGCTGCAACAGCACAGGCCATTGCAATGCGATGGTCATGATGTGAATGAATATCGGCACCTTTTACAATTCCGCCACCATGTACAATCATAATATCGTCTTCCAAATCTATTGTTACTCCCATCTTATCAAACTCATCCTGCAATGTTATTGCCCGGTTACTTTCTTTATGAATTAGCCTTGAAACTCCTTTAATAGTTGTTTTGCCTTTACAATAAGCAGCTAATGCAACTAACGGTGGAAATAAATCGGGGCAATCTGTTGCATCAAAATAAAACCCATCCATTTCCGTGGGATGTAATTGAATTCCTTTTGCATCCATTGCAATTCCTGCATTCGCCGCCATCAATGCGTCAATAATTGCTTTATCAGCTTGCGGACTCATTAAATCTAAACCTCTAACAGTTATTGGGCCTGCTATTACACCTGCAACCAATAAGAATGCGCCGCCACTCCAATCCCCTTCTACTGTATAGTTGATTGGTTGATTAGTTGACTGGCCAGATTCACCATGGAAAATAAATTCTTCATAGTTTTTATTTTGCGGGACCTGCATTCCAAACTGCTTCATCACATCAAGGGTCAATGCGATGTATGGTTTGCTTTTCAAATTATTTACTTTAATAGAAACATCTTTTGCACCTGCTGCTGCATAAGCCATTAATAACCCCGTAAGAAATTGAGAACTGAGTGAGCCATCTACTTCAATATTTTTTGGTTGCAATGGGCCTTGAATAATCATTGGCAGTTTGCCGTCATTGCTTTTTATTTTTACACCAAGCTGCGGAAGTATTTCGTCAAAGAAATCCATAGGCCTTGTAACAAGGCTTCCTTGACCATTGATAGTAATTTCTTTTTCACTTAAAGCAACAAGTGATGTAAACATTCTTATACTCAATCCGCTTTCGCCGCAATTAATTTCAGCCCCCCCACCCCCCGAAAGGGGGATTTCGGGAAACCCTTCACTTGTAACAATTAATTCATCTTCGGCATGTTCAACAATAGCACCCATAGTTTTGATAATTTCAATAGCTGCCTTATCATCATTACTATATCCGGGGTTTTGTAAAACTGTTTTCCCTTTGGTAAGTAATGCTGCGGCACAGGCTCTTTGCATAGAACTTTTAGAAGCGTTTGCTTGTATTGCACCGGATAATTTCGATGGTTGTATTGTAGCTTTCACGATTATAGACTCCCGATAATTTTTTCTAACTGATTTAATGAAATAGATTTCACCACTCCTTTCCCAATCTTCTCCAGCAACACATAATTCATTTCTTTCCATTCCCGTTTCTTATCCATCTTCAACACATCAAATACTTTTTGTTTGTTAAATGAAGCATATGTAGGAAGATTATATTTTTCTAAAATACTTACTACTTTTTCTGTTTGCTTAAATCCTGCTAATTGTTCTGAAATATGACAGGCATAAGTCATTCCAATAGAAATAGCCCGACCGTGTGATAATTCATACTGGTTTTCCAACGCATGTCCGAGTGTGTGACCAAAATTTAATAACCGCCGCTCTCCTTTTTCAAATTCATCCCGCTTTACCACATTTGCTTTTATTATTGCATTGCGTTGCACCAGTTCCCAAATTGCTTTTTGTTTGCTTTGAAAAAATTTCAGCGAATTATTTTCCAAATCACTGAACATAGATGCATCTTTTATGCAGGCATGTTTTATAATTTCTGCAAAACCATTTTCCCATTCTGCCTGTGGTAATGTGTTTAAAAAAACCATATCATGCAAAATGAAAGATGGCTGGCGGATGACGCCGACTAAATTTTTATAAACACCTACATCAATTCCGTTTTTACCTCCAATACTTGCATCCACCATACCCAATACAGTAGTTGGAATAAATCCAAATCTTATTCCCCGCATATAAACAGAAGCTACATAACCGGTAATATCAGTTACTACCCCTCCACCAACACCCACTAATGTTGTTTTCCGGTCGGCCTCCATTTCAATTAGTTGCTCAACGATACTGTCTACGGTTGACTGAATTTTAAATTCTTCCCCTGCTTTTAATACAATTGTATTCCATCCTTTGAATCGTTTGGTATGTGCCGTAAAAATATTTTCATCGGTGATAATGATGCTACTATTAATATCAGTAATCTTTTTTAAATGACTGATACCATAAGCGAGATAAAAATCAGTAGAAGTTGTTCCGAATTTATAGGTCAGTTTATTCATTTTTTTTATTTCACGCAAAGACGCAAAGTTTTCGCTAAGAACGCAAAGGCTTCTAATATGCTGAATAGAATTACTAAAAGTACAAGAGTGCGACCTGCCTATGCCGAAACGGCTTCGTTCAGGCAGGCGCAACAAAAGTTTAATAGTAGCAATTCAGTCTGGTAACAAAAAACCCACCCCAATTTCCCACAGCATTTAGTTTCCTAAGTTCGCCCCTCCATGGAGGGGATGTTTCCCACTCGCCACTCGCTATTCACTATTGACTATTCACCACTCACGAATCAAGTACCCTCTTCTGATGATTGATACTTTCCATATGCACCGCATCAAAATATTTTGTTACAAACTCTTTACTTAATCCCAATTTTTCGCCTTGCACATATGCTCGTTCCAAAATTTCATTCCAGCGGTTGGTTTGTAAGATGGTAATCTTATTTTCTCTTTTATACTGTCCGATTTTTTCTGCAGTCTTCATCCGCTGGCTTAGTATATCCATCAACTCATCATCAAGGTGATTGATTTGCTGACGTAATTTTTCCAGTGCCATATGATACTCATCGCTGCTCACATCTTCCTTGCGCCATGTCAAACCTTCCAGCATTTCTTTTAATCGTTCTGGAGTGATTTGTTGTTTCGCATCACTCCATGCATTGTCAGGATCAATATGACTTTCGATAATGAATCCATCCATATCCAAATCAATAGCACGTTGTGCCACATCAGCCAGTATATCTCTGCGGCCGCAAATATGTGAAGGATCATTTATCATGAGCAACTCAGGATTGCGGCGTTTCATTTCAATGGCAAGCTGCCACATAGGAGCATTGCGATATTCCGTATTTCCATAACTGCTGAAGCCGCGGTGTATCAAACCAATTTGTTTAATGCCGGCACGTGCCACTCTTTCCACTGCACCACTCCATAATTCTATATCAGGGTTCACGGGATTTTTTATAAGCACCGGAACATCCACACCGCGTAATGCATCGGCAAGTTCCTGTACACTAAATGGATTAACAGTTGTACGGGCACCTATCCATAGTATATCAACATCAAATGTCAACGCATCCTGTACTTGCTTACCGGTTGCCACTTCAACGGTTACCGGAAGACCCGTTATCTTTTTTGCTTGTTGCAACCAAGGCAAACCTTTTGCACCTACCCCTTCAAAACCACCGGGCTTAGTTCTCGGTTTCCAGATTCCTGCACGCAATACATCCACCATTCCGGTTGCTGCAAGCCGTTGTGCAGTTTGTAATACTTGTTCTTCGGTCTCGGCACTGCAAGGACCAGAAATTATTAATGGTCTTTTACCCCATGCCTGTTGCGTAATTTCTTTCATTGTCTGTTCCTGTGTTTGCATTTTACAAATTTAAGTTTTTATGTTTGCCCACCGAAGTTTTAACGCAGGTGGGTTGTGATCGTCCTGTTCTGTGTTCAACTTCTGTTGCGACGCTCCTTTCATCGTTCTGTTCGCTATTCAGCATCGTAGCC
>JANLSA010000146.1:0-3752 GCA_031362085.1 Bacteroidota bacterium
TTGATGAAAAGTATTTGTTTGAATGGTACAATTAACAAGGCATGTTTAAAAAATTTCACCCCTTCGGGGTTGCAGACGTCTATTAATATTTCTACTATAATCATATTACCCCGTTGGGGTTATCCAGAAATCATCATCAGACATTTACTCCTTTGTCCAACACCTCAAAATATGAATTAACCCAGTTTTCTAACTTCTGTTATCATTCCTTATTTTCACCGTAACTAAAATCGGTTTTAAATTCATGAATTCACATTTTGAATCAGTTGACTGGGCGCATACTACAAATATTTATGAAGTCAATCTTCGGCAGTACACTGAAGAAGGAACCTTTACAGCTTTTGCAAAACATTTACCACGTTTAAAAAATATGGGTGTGCATACACTTTGGCTGATGCCGGTGCAGCCAATTGGCATACTAAACCGTAAGGGAGTAATGGGCAGCTATTATTCTATCAGTGATTTTACAACTGTAAATCCTGAATATGGTACCATTGATGATTTTAAGTCGTTGGTTATTCAGGCCCAGGAAATGGGATTTAAAATAATTATCGATTGGGTGGCTAATCATACGTCCTGGGATCATTCATGGACTAAAACAAATCCCGATTTTTTTACCAAAGATGAAAATGGAAATTTTCGTCCACCCTTTCCTGACTGGGCAGATGTGATTGATTTGAATTTTGAAAATAAGGATTTGTGGTTAGCAATGATAGAAGCCATGAAATTTTGGGTTACCCATTTTAATATTGATGGCTTCCGTTGCGATATGGCACACCTGGTACCACTCGATTTTTGGAAAGCTGCAAGAAGAACTTTGGATAAAGAAAAAAAATTATTCTGGCTGGCAGAAACGGAAGAACCCAATTATCATGAAGCGTTTGATGCAAGTTATACCTGGGCGTTTTTGCATACGATGGAATCTTATTGGAAAAAGGAAACAACTATTCAGGGATTAGATGCTGTCTTGTATAGATATGATGCTGCTTTTCCAAAAGAAGCGATGCGTTTATTTTTTACATCTAATCACGATGAAAACTCTCATAGTGGCAGTGAGTATAAAAGAATGGGTGAAGCGGCAAAAGCATTTGCAGTGCTGAGTGCCACCTGGAATGGCATTCCATTAATTTATAGCGGACAAGAGCTTCCTATTTATGATTCATTGAAATTTTTTGAAAAAGATCCGATCAAATGGACTGGCGAAAATCAATTGCATGATTTTTATAAAAAATTATTGAACCTGCATTCAAAACATCCTGCTCTTCGTTCTGCTGATAAGCATGTTACCACTTATCGAATCAAAACTTCGGATGATGAAAACCGGTTTGTTTATTTAAGAAAGAATGGGTTTAGCGAAGTATTGGTTATTTTAAATTTGTCTGAAAAAAATAATATTCCATTTGAAATTATTGATGAAAGAGTTTCAGGAGAATTTAAAAGTTTATTTACAGAAGTTACTTTTGATTTTACGAATGAAAAACATTTTAACCTATCCGCATGGGAATCTGTAGTTTTTTATAAATGAGTTGTGAGAAACTTCTTTTGTATATATATAAATTAAAAATGCCGGATTAAGCAATCCGGCATTTTTAATTATTAATTCAAAAAAATATTATTCAGCATTCAAATTCAGCGGGAAAGTATACGTGCCGTCGTATCCGGGATAAAAACCTTCGAGTCTAACATTATTACTTGTAATCAATTTTGTAAGGTCTTCTATATTTTTTACTTCACGACCGTTTACGCTGGTTATTACAAATCCTTCTTCCATTCTTGCACGGGCTAATGCGCCGCCGGAAGTAATTGTTTTTACTACTACGCCTCCTTCTATATTATAACCTTCCGCTTTTGTTTTTGATAGATTTTCTAATATGCCACCGAGTCGTTGATTAATTGTGGCCACTTCAACGATATCCAGCTTGCCAGCAGATTCTTTCAACTCAACATTTGTTGTATATTCTTTCCCACCTCTTGTATAAACAACAGGTACTTTATCACCGGGTTTAAATTGAGCAATTTGTCCACTCATTTCCAAACCATTTGCTACAATATTGCTATTCACTTTTGTAATCACATCACCTTTTTTAATTCCAGCTTTTGATGCAGCACCATCGCTTGGTACAGCACTCACATACACACCTTGTCCATCTGCTATGCCGGCCTTTTTAACTTCTTTTTCATTTTCTGATTCAATAGGTATATATGAAATGCCAAGAAAACCACGTTTTACATTACCAAATTGAATAAGATCGTTTACTATTTTACGGGAAATATTTACAGGTATTGCAAATCCATAACCAGCATATGTACCATTCGGTGCCAATATTGCAGAATTGATTCCAATAAGATGTCCATCCGTATTTATTAATGCACCACCGCTGTTTCCTTGATTGATAGCTGCATCAGTTTGTATAAATGCTTCAACTGGTGTTCGGCTTTGACGGCTGTTAATACCAATTGTTCTTCCTTTTGCACTTATTATTCCAGCAGTAACCGTAGTTTCCAGGGTAAGGGGATAGCCAACTGCCATTACCCACTGTCCTAGTTTTACATTATCTGAATTTCCATAGATCATAAAAGGAAATCCGGTGCCATCAATTTTTAATACAGCTAAATCACTGCTTGGATCTCTGCCAATCAATCTTGCTTTAAAGGATTTTTTATTGTGGAGTGTTACCGTTATTTCTTCTGCTATACCTTCGCCACCATCGGATATTACATGATTGTTTGTAACGATATATCCATCCTCGGCAATTAAAACTCCACTACCCGATGCTTGTTGTTCGGGTATGATCTGCGGTCCAAAATCGAAGAACTGATCGAAAAAATTATCAATACTTCCACCATTCCGGTTGCGGCTTCTTGGTAATTCGTTCGAAACTTTTTTTGCAGCAGTTTTTGTTTTAATATGTACTACAGCAGGTACTGCTGCTTCTGCTGCTTTTGTAAAATCTACCGGACCAGTTCCATCAGAAATAATACCGGTAAATCCGGCATAGTTTACTGGCATTTTTCCTGACTCAGTTGTTTGTTCAAAAGCTGCGGGGCCTTTGCGGATTAGTTTTCCATAAATCCATACACTACTGATTGCCGATACAGCACTGATGCCAGCAATCAATACAATTTGTTTCAGTTTCATATTCGTGGGGTTTTAAAAATTTATTTTAATGAATGCAATTTACCGAAGCAATTTTAATTGTTCAATACCACCGGTTTAGTTTAACAAAGCCTTTACTAAACCCTTCGTAGTTCAAAGTTGGTGTAAATTTATTTAAGTTTTTTAAATTTTTAGTCACAGTTCTTACAATTCGTCTAAAAAATTCAACACATTCACCCCATCCGCATAGTCATCAACCGACGGAAGTATAGTAGATAAGCCAGAAGAATATTTATATTGTAGTGCAAGAGATTATTTTCATGCAAAGAAATGTGGTTTGCTTGACTTGGTATTAATATGATGGTTGTAGTTTTACGGCTTCTTTGAAGCCGATGTTTAGTCGCACTTGTCCCGCAGCATTGCGGGAGACTAAACATACCTGTCCCGTTACTTCGGGAACAACCCTATAATTTGTATATTTATTATTGGTATTGTGAAGAAGGAGACTACGGATATCCTTTAGTTTCACCTCGTATAATCAGGATTACTTTTATACTGATTAATTATTGTTCACAAGACAGTCAAAAGGCAGGGGCTCATTAGTACCGGACACAAGGCTTTCATGCCTATCCCCTGATAAAATCCCCTGCCTTTT
>JANLSA010000182.1:0-2762 GCA_031362085.1 Bacteroidota bacterium
TAATAAATTATCCGACATTATGCGGTTCATGCTCTATGAAACCAAAACTGAAAAAATACCATTACAACAAGAACTCATGTACATCATCAAATACATTGACCTCCAGAAGATAAGAACATCCAATATAAATTTCGTAAAATTTACTGCAGCAGGAGATACAAACAACCGGATGATAGCTCCTATGTTATTTATTCCGTTTATTGAAAATGCTTTTAAATATGCAGTAAATAAAAATGCAGTGGATGCCATTACAATCAGCCTTCAAACAAACCCGGAAAATATTCAATTTTGTTGTGAAAATTATTTCAGCAATGGCCCGGCTTTTAGTAACGAACCGGGCGGTTTGGGTAATGACTTACTGAAAAAGCGACTTAATTTACTCTATCCCGGTAAGTACAACCTTATCATTCAAAAGCAGCACCAGGTTTATAAAGTACATTTAACTGTTTACGCCGATGACGTATAATTGTATCGTTATAGAAGATGAGCCGCTTGCCATGGAACGTATGGTAAGTTATATTAAGCAGGTGCCGGAGCTTTCTCTTGCTGAAACTTTCGAGAATGCAGCTTCAGCTATGGAATATTTAAAAAGTAATACCATACAACTTATTTTCCTGGATATTAACCTTGGCGAAGTTTCGGGCATACAATTGCTTGAATCTGTTCGTATAGTATGCCCGGTAATTATTACAACGGCTTATCCCGATTATGCATTAAAGGGATACGAATTAAATGTAACAGATTACCTGCTAAAGCCCTTCGGTTACGATCGTTTTTTACAGGCTGTAAATAAAGTACAGCATCTGGCAGTGATTAAGGAAAATAATACGCCGGCAAACTTCATATTTGTAAAAACCGAAAACAGGGTTGAAAAAATATTTTTCGATGATATTCTGTTTATAGAAGGCATGCGTGATTACCGCAGAATTCATACCAGGCAAAAAAAGATAATGACATTACAAACGTTTACCGACTTTGAAAAAACCATTGCTCCGGCTATTATATGCCGGGTACATAAGTCCTATATGGTTGCTATTAACAAAATTGAAACAGTTGCAAAAGGGCGCATTTATATTCAAACAAATAGTATCCCTGTTTCTGAAACCTATAAACAACAATTGTTTCAGATACTGGGAAAATGATATGACTGCTTTTGTTTCCTGCCCTTTTTTTTCAGTCGATTCTCTACTCATAGCTTTTGTTCAATGCAGGCCACTGTTTTTGGCGTCCCGATAGCTATCGGGATTTCCAACATAATCATTAAACCTGAACGTAAACCCCTGGAACCACTTCCAGATAGAGCTTGGAACAAGTCTTATTATAATTAGCAGATTGGTTTGAGAGTACAGGCATAACAAATTTTGTAGTATAATTGATTCTTATAAATGAGCATGGTTTTTTTTGCCTTTGTTGGTCTTCCCATCTGGCCGACTGCCGTAGTTCTTTGCCTTTGTTGGTCTTCCCATCTGGCTGACTGCCGTAGTTGGTGTTCGTGCAGATGGCTCCGCAGCCCAGCAATCACCAACTACCAGCAGAGTGCCTGCATTAGTTGCCAGAGCCAGCTACGTTGTTGGTGTTGCTAACACTGCTGATCCCACACACAACACGCAACAACGGCAAGAACTAAACTCAGCCGAAAGATTAAAAGAGCGGCTTGATTACCTGCATGAAAATCCGGTAAGAAGCGGTTTGGTTTGGGAGCCATGGCATTACAAGTACAGCAGTGCAATTAATTATTATACTAATGAAAATGGGTTGTTGAAAATTGAGCATTTGTGATCCTGAATCCGGATACAATCCGGCGGAATTGGAAAGGCACGACTTGTCCCATCTGGCGCAAGTTTGTTTTTGGCCCATCTGGCGCAAGTTTGTTTTGGCCCAATCTGGCGCAAGTTTGTTTTGGCGCAAGTGTTCCCAACACAATCATTAAACCCGAACGTAAACATTGTGGGATCACTTGTGTCTCTTCAACTCTACCGGTTTGTAACCGGATTCAAAAAAACAAAATCATTTATATTTACGTAAACTAAATCAGAACCATGTCATCAAAATATAAAATTGGTGAAGATGCCATTGCACATTTTGTAACCTTCTCTGTAATAGGATGGATAGATGTCTTCAGCAGAGAATATTACAAAGAAATATTCATAAACAGTTTAAAGCACTGCCAGGAAAACAAAGGGCTAAAACTTCATGCCTGGGTTATCATGACCAACCATGTTCATTTAATAATCAGCAGTAACACAAATAAAATTGAAGACATTGTAAGGGATCTGAAAAAATATACCAGCAAGCAAATCATAAAAGCCATCCAGGAAAATTCAACAGAAAGCAGGAAAGAATGGATGCTTAATCTTTTCGGCTATGCAGGTAAAAGCAATAGTAACAATAAAGATTATCAATTCTGGAAACAGGATTATCATCCTATAGAATTAAACACAGCCGAAAAATTAAAAGAGCGGCTTGACTATCTACATGAAAATCCGGTAAGAAGTGGTTTGGTTTGGGAGCCATGGCATTACAAGTACAGCAGCGCTATTGATTATTATACTAATGAACATGGGTTGTTAAAAATTGAGCATTTGTGATCCTGAATCCGGATACAATCCGGCAGAGTTGGAAAAGCCCAAGTGATCCCACAATGTATTCGTTTGAATTTCAATGATTGAGTTGGGAACACTTGCGCCAGTGGGGAAGTGGTCCCACAAAGTTTTCGTTTGAATTTCAATGATTGTGTAGAGGAACACTTGAGCCAGTGAGGA
>JANLSA010000192.1:0-9262 GCA_031362085.1 Bacteroidota bacterium
AAAAAGTAAAAATAAATACATGACGCGGACAATTACAAGAACTGATATGAGGAAGTAAGTGATGCTAAGCAATAAACTGTCTTTGGTAAAATTTAAAACGGAGTGGAGCGGAACTTGCCAGATACTTAAGCCTATTTATAACGACCTGGCAAATGCTTATAAAGGCATCGTAGGTTTTTTTACAATAGATGTGGAAGCTGAAAAAGGAATTGAAACAGAATATGGTATAATGGAACTTCCAACTATTTTGTTTTTCAGAGATGGTAAAATAATTGATCATGCGGTAGGACTTACCTCCCGGAATATTCTGATCACTAAAATTGAAAATGCAATTTCATCTGCTAATAATTGATTAAAATAAAAATAACAAACAATGCGAAACCAATTAATCAAATATTCTGTAAGTAATCTCGGTTCATTTATTGAGCTTGATGACAAAGACCTGAATGAACTCTGTAGTCTTGAATTAAATCTGTTGCATATTCCAGCAATAATGTATTTGAAACAAAACTATCAATACATAGGAAATGAAATGCTGCTTTCACATGAAGAATTAATTGCTGTTTTAAAATCAACTGTCGAAACATTAATCAACTAACTATATTTTTTTAAAAACTAAAACAAATTACAATGACTACCGAAATCAAATACGTGTACCTGAAAAACCATCCTTTATTTGTAAATGCTAGCGAACAAAAAATATCTGAGGCAGCATCCGTAATGAAAATAAAAACGGTATACCGTGGCGAAACGGTAAGTTATGGCGATGGTGAGTTTAGTAAAATATATCTCTTGATACAGGGGAAAATTAAGATTGCTGAATTCAGTAATACCGAAAGTGAGTTGATAAAGGATCTTATTACGGCTCCCGATATCTTTGGTGATTTAAGCTTGGATGGGCACCCTTCTATGGATGAATACGCCGAAGCATTAACTGCCAATACAGTTGTTTGTGTATTCAATGTTCCAGACTTTAAGGATTTATTGCAAAATAATCCAACTATGGCAATGGCTTATGCCAATATGGTAAATGGCAAATTGAAAAGATTGGAAAGCCGTCATTCGGATTTGGTTTTTCGTGATACTAAATTCCGCCTTATCCGCTTTATAAAAAACTGGGCACATACCGATGGTAACAAAATGGGCGATAAAATTATTCTGAATAATTATTTAACCCATACAGATATAGCAAACGTAATTGCCACTTCAAGACAAAGTGTAAATGTATTACTGAATGAACTAAGGGATTCCGGTTTGCTTTTCTATAACCGTAAAAAAATTGAGCTGACAAATCCCGTATACTGGAATTAATATCGTAAAGCTTCCTGGATTTGTAATACCTGTGACAAACCATCACTCAGACCCAATTAGTTTTCAACCCGATGAATCCGGAATTTTTCTCATGTTGTTGATGTGAATTAAAAAAGGCCACTATGAATCCGGTGGCCTACTTTTTCAACAACAATGCTGAAAATTAATAAATGAATAAAATTATAAACCATGCCATCTGTAAGTTTGAGTTTTAAAGTACATATACCTTACCGGCTTCAGCATCTGGATTCTGTGAGCATAGGCAGTTGTACTAATTATTTTGATACAGCCGCCAATAAAATGGCTGTTGATAAATTATCGGATGAATGTTATCTGCCTGCCAATAAATTAATTCTTTCACTTATCAAAGCTCATGAAGGAAAATTCAGAATTGCCTTTTCAGTCAGCGGCACTGCACTTGAACTTATATCTGAGTATCGTCCGGATGTTATAAAATCATTTAAACAACTTGCCAAAACCGGTTGCGTAGATTTTTTTGCAGAAACTTATTATAACTCTTTAAGCTGGTTACATTCCAAAAAAGAATTTCAACAACAGGTGCAACAACATCATGACTTGATAAAAGAAATGTTTGACGTGGAGCCGTTGGTATTCCGGAACACAGAGCTGATTTATAATAATGAACTGGCAAAATTTATTGCTGGTATGGGATATAAAGGAATTTTATGTGAAGGGTTGGATAGAATTTTGCATGGCCGTACACCCAATCAAGCTTATGCAGCGCCAGGGAATGGTGATTTTAGAGTTTTGCTTCGCAATGTTCCTTTGAGTGACGATATCGCTTTTCGTTTTGATGACCCGAACTGGAATGAACAACCCCTGACAGCAGAAAAATATGCCGGATGGTTGCATGCACAAAAAGAAAATATCTGCAACATTAATCTTTTCTTCGATTACGAAACATTTGGCATCCATAAAAAAGCTGCAACAGGAATATTTGAATTCTTAGAGCATCTTCCTTCAAACATACTTGCCGGTGAAGACTGGAATTTTGTAACTCCAGCCGAAGCTGTGGGAAACTGTTATCCAAAAGATATATATGATGTGCCCAAAACTATTTCCTGGGAAGACAAAGGAAAAGAATGTTGTGTGTGGTGTGAAAATGTAATGCAGAATAATACCCTCCGTAAAATTTATAGTATCGAATCAATGGTATACAATTGTAATATGCCCGGAGCTGCAGAGCGCTGGGGCCGGTTGCAAAGCGCCGACCATTTTTATTATATGTGTGATGATGGCAGAATTGCAAATGATACCTATCGTATGCTGAACCCATTCTTAAATGCTCAAGAAGCTTATACAAATTATAAAAATGCTGTAACAGATTTTGAAATTAAACTTATTCAAAAAGGATTGGCAGAAATTAAAGGCAATCAGAATTATGCAGGAACTTCTAATTTATATTCATCAATTTTTTAAAAAAATAAAAACGCTCATGGAAAAAAAGAAACTCGAAGGACAGATAGCTATTGTAACTGGTGCAAGCAGTGGCATTGGTGCCGGTTGCTCAAAAGAACTTGCTAAAGCTGGAGCCACTGTTGTAGTAAACTACCCGGTGCCCGGTGCTAAAGCAATGGCTGATGCTGTAGTAAATGATATTAACAGTAATGGCGGGATGGCCATTTCCTATAAATGTGATGTAAGCAAAGAAGATGAAGTGCAGGCCATGTTTGATGATGTAATCGGACAGTTTGGTACCGTTGATATTTTGGTAAACAATGCTGGTCTGCAAAAAGATGCCCCGTTTATTGATATGACACTTGAACAATGGAATTTTGTATTGGGTGTAAATCTTACCGGGCAATTTCTTTGTGCAAGAGAAGCTATCCGGGAATTTTTAAGAAGAGGTGTAAATGGAAAATCAAAAAGTGCAGGGAAAATAATTTGTATGAGCAGTGTGCATGAAGTTATTCCCTGGGCAGGCCATGCTAACTATGCTGCCAGCAAGGGTGGAGTGATGCTGATGATGAAAACCATCGCACAGGAATATGCGCCGAAAAAAATACGAATCAATTCTATTGCACCCGGTGCTATTGCGACACCTATCAATCATGATGCATGGGATACACAGGCCCATTTACAGGAGTTATTAAAACTGATTCCCCAGAAAAGAGTGGGCCAGGTAGATGATATAGGTAAAGCAGCCGTGTGGTTATCGAGTGATGATAGTGATTATGTAAATGGAACAACATTATTTGTTGATGGCGGAATGACATTGTACCCGGGATTTGAGGATAATGGATAGGAAAGTGAATGGTGAATAGTGAATAGGGCGCCCCGGAGGGGCGCAATGTTGGTAGCCCCGGTCAAACCCGGGGAATAAAGAAGAAAGGTTTTTCGGAACCCCTTAGGGGTTCAATATTTTTTGGAATTAAAATATGATTGCATAAGTAGAGAAAAGTTGATAAGTGCAGAATAGAATTACGGAAAGTACAAGAGTGCGACCCCGAGTTCCGTCGCTTCGCTCCTCATCGGGGCAGGCGTAAGAAAAGATGATGGTTGCAACTCAGCTTAGTACAAAATAAATTTTTGATTATCATGAATGCAGAACAAAAAAGATTAACACAGCCTCATTGGAAAAAATGGGGCCCATACCTGAGCGAACGCCAATGGGGAACTGTTCGTGAAGATTATAGTGAGCATGGTGAAGCATGGGATTATTTTCCGCATGACCATGCACGCAGTAAAGTATATCGCTGGGGCGAAGATGGTATTGCCGGCATCAGTGATGAGATGCAGCGGATTTGTTTTGCTGTTACATTGTGGAATGGAAAGGACCCGATTCTAAAAGAAAGAATGTTTGGATTAACCGGCAGTGAGGGCAATCATGGTGAAGATGTAAAGGAGTTGTATTATTATTTGGATAATACGCCGACACATTCTTATATGAAGCATTTGTATAAATATCCGCAGGCGGAATATCCTTATGCGGATTTAGTGCAGACAAACCACAACCGCAACAAGTTTGAAAAAGAA
Source organism: Bacteroidota bacterium (assembly GCA_031362085.1). GTDB lineage: Bacteria > Bacteroidota > Bacteroidia > Chitinophagales > Chitinophagaceae > VBAR01. The sequence continues at coordinate 4,309 of JANLSA010000192.1, forward strand.
TATGAGTTGCTCGATACAGGTGTGATGAATGACAATAAATACTTCGATGTATTCACCGAGTATGCTAAGAGTGATGCAGAAGATTTATTAATTCGTATTACAATTCATAACCGTGCAGATGAAACTGCATATATTGCTGCACTGCCTACGTTATGGTTTCGTAATCTCTGGAGTTTTGGCCTGGCAGAAGAAAAACCATTAATGTATTTAAAAAAAGTGCCGAATGGATACGGCGAAGTAAAAGCACTTCATTATGAAGCCGGCGAATATCATTTTTATTTTGACCGGCCTGTTCGCACCCTGTTTACGGAAAATGAAACGAATACAGAAAGATTATACGGTGTACCAAATAAAACAGCATTTGTAAAAGACGCTTTTCATACAGCTGTCATCAATAATGATTTTGATTTTATTTCAACCAAAAATGAAGGAACCAAGTTTGCCCCGTTTTATGAATTCAATATCGCTGCTCAATCATCTGTTACTATCAAACTTCGACTGAGTAAAAAAGAAATTACAGAAAATCCTTGTACCGGAAACTTTGATGAGCTGTTTGATAAAAGAATTAAAGAGGCTGATGAATTTTATAAAGATATAACCGAAACAAAAGATAAAGACCTGCGCAATATCCAGCGCCAGGCTTTTGCCGGCATGCTCTGGAGCAAACAGTATTTTAATATTGATATGCCCAAATGGTTGAATGGTGATAAAGGACAACCAGCACCACCAGAGGGAAGAAAGACCGGACGCAATCATCAATGGCACACACTCAATAATGAAGATATCATTTCTATGCCCGATAAATGGGAGTATCCCTGGTATGCTGCATGGGATTTGGCTTTTCATTGTGTGCCGTTGAGTATGGTAGATGCTGATTTTGCAAAGAGCCAGTTGATTTTGTTTTTGCGTGAATGGTATATGCACCCGAATGGTCAGTTGCCGGCGTATGAATGGAGTTTTGGTGATGTAAATCCTCCGGTACATGCATGGAGCTGTATGCAGGTGTATAAAATTGATAAAGCAAAAACAGGAAAAGGCGATATTGAATTCCTGGAAAGAGTTTTTCAAAAGTTGCTTATCAATTTTACATGGTGGGTAAACAGAAAAGACAGTAAAGGCAATAATGTTTTTGAAGGTGGGTTTTTAGGGTTAGATAATATTGGAGTATTTGACAGGAGCAATACAATTCCCGGTGGTGGTGTATTGGAGCAGGCTGATGGCACCAGTTGGATGGCGATGTATTGTCTGAATATGTTGGAGATGGCATTGGAGATTGCTCAACACAACCCGGCGTATGAAGATGTAACCACAAAATTCTTCGAGCATTTTATTTATATAGCTGAATCATTAAACCGCATTGGTGTAAACTGGACAGGAAGCTGGGATGATGAAGAAGGATTTTTCTATGATGTATTATCCATGCCCGATGGAAGATTTATTCCATTGAAAGTTCGTTCGCTGGTTGGGCTTTCCACTTTGTTTGCAACATTGGTTTTGAAAAAAGATTTGCTGGAAAAAGTTCCGGAGTTTCATCGCCGGCTTAAATGGTTTCAGAAATACCGTGAAGACAATGGACAATATTTAGTGATTGAAGATTTAAAAGAACATGATGATATTTTATTATCGCTGGTTCCTCAAGCCAGATTGGAAAAACTGATGAAGGCATTACTGGATGAAAAAGAATTTTTATCACCCGGTGGTATCCGCAGCATTTCAAAAGTTCATGAACAGGGTTACAATGTAAATATTGACGGACAAAATTTCGGACTCGACTATCAACCTGCCGAAGGAACAAGTGCTTTGTTTGGCGGCAACAGTAACTGGCGTGGCCCCGTGTGGATGCCAATGAATTATTTATTAGTAAATGCTTTGCAAACATTGGGTGAATATCACAGTAACAATTGCACGGTTGAATTGCCCACCGGTTCCGGCAATCATGTTTGTTTGAAAAATGTGTCATATGATTTAGCCAATCGTCTTGTTTCTATTTTTAAAAAAGATGCTGACGGCAATCGTCGCTGTCATGCGGACCATTCTGTTTACATTCATGATAAAAATTTCAAGGACCTTGTGTTGTTCTATGAATATTTTCATGGTGATACAGCAAGAGGTGTAGGTGCATCGCATCAAACAGGGTGGACGGGAGTGGTAGCTGAATTAATAAACCGGGTGAGTAGTTTTGAAAAGTTGAATAAAAAAATGAAAGAAGAAGAAATGGTGATGTAGCAAAAGGCATCACGCAAAGGGGCAAAGTTTTCGCAAAGAAGCAAAGACAACTTTGCGACTTGTTTCTTTATACTTAGCGTCTTTGCGTGAAATAAAAAAATATCATGTTTAAAAAAAATAAATCTCAATTACAAAATTTCAAAGAAGCTGCAGAGCTTGAATATTTGGAAACAAACGGTCTCGGTGGCTGGAGCAGTTCCTCTATCACCGGTGCACATACAAGACGTTATCATGGATTATTTGTTGCAGCCATCAATCCGCCAACGGACAGAATGGTTTTATTATCCAAACTGGATGAAACAATTGTTGTTGGTGAAAACAGGTTTGAACTAGGTTGTAATTTATATGATGGAGATATTCTTCACCCCAATGGCAACCAATACCTCGAAAGCTTTACCAAAGATTTTTTTCCTGAATGGGTTTACAAAGCCGGTGGCATTCAACTGAGGAAGACTATCTGTATGATTCATGGTGAGAATACAGTGATCATAAAATACCAGGTGCTGAAAACTGATTCATCATTTGCATTAGAATTATTACCCCTTATGGCAGCAAGAGGTTATCATGAACTCGGCCATGCATCACCACGAATGCATTGGGATGCAGATTTCAAAAATGGAATTTTTCATAACCAACCCGATGGCATTAATAATGTTTATATCTCTGTTCCGGATTCCACTTATCAACATAGTCCAAGATGGTTCAATAATTTTATATACAGTGTAGAACAATACCGCGGTTTGGATTATAAAGAAGATTTATTTAACCATGGCACATTCACTCTTCAGTTAAAAGAAAAAGATGAATTGAGTATAATAATTTCCACAGAAAATCCTGAAGGCAGAAATGCAAATGATTTATTTAAAAAAGAATTAAAGAGAAGAAAGAATTTATTGAAAGACCAACCCGAAGATGAAACATTGCAGCAACTCATTCTTGCCGCCGACCAATTCATAGTAAGAAGAGATATTAATCTATCAGAGTCTAAAAACCCTCCTTTGGAGGGGTTTGGGGAGGCCGGGGCTTCAGTTATCGCCGGTTATCATTGGTTCACCGATTGGGGTAGGGACACTATGATTTCTTTACCCGGACTTACATTAAGTACAGGTCGTTTTGAAGATGCAAAAAAAATCATTTCAGCATTTGCACAAAGTGTGAGCATGGGAATGTTGCCCAATCGTTTCCAGGAAAAAGAACCACCGGAGTATAATAATGTGGATGGCACACTCTGGTATTTTATTGCCGTATATAAATATTTAAAAGCAACCGGAGATAAAAAATTTATTTTGAATGAAATCCTTCCTGTTCTTAAAGAGATTATTGACTGGCATTTTAAAGGAACGAGATATAATATACATGTGGATGAAGATGGGTTATTGTACGCCGGTGAGGTTGGCCAACAACTCACCTGGATGGATGCAAGAATCGGAACATGGGTAGTGACACCCAGAATGGGAAAGCCGGTAGAGATACAGGCACTCTGGTATAATGTGCTGAAAATATTTGCAGAACTATTGCGATTGAATGAAAAATCTAAACAAAAGTTGCAGGCCGCTTCCAGCGTCCCGACCCAAAACGCAGAAGCAATAGAAGCCAGTGCAGCAAAAGCAAAAGAAAGTTTTGACAAAAAATTCTGGAATGCAGAAGGCAATTATTTATATGATGTGATTGATGAAAACGGAAAACCAGATTCCACGCTAAGACCAAACCAGTTATTTGCTATCAGTTTGCCATTTGCAATGCTTGAAAGTGAGAAAGCAGAAGCTGTTTTAAAAATAGTAGAGGAAAAATTATATACTCCGGTTGGCTTGCGTAGTTTGCCAATGGAAGATGCACATTATATTCATCATTATGGCGGCGACCAATGGCACCGTGATTCATCCTATCATGAAGGAACGATGTGGAGCTGGTTACTGGGAGCTTATGTGGATGCAATAATGAAGTTACGAGTTGCGAGCTATGAGCTACGAGCAAGAAAAGTAATTGATGATTTTAAATATCATTTGAATGAAGCATGCATTGGGCAGGTATCAGAAATATTTGATGCCGATGCACCTCATCATCCGCGGGGTTGTGTGGCGCAGGCATGGGGTGTGGCGGAAGTGTTGCGGGTGATGAAGGATTATAAATTATATACTACGATTCAAAAAATAAAACCGCAGCGAAAAACATTTGCAGGTTAATTTTTTACTTAAAATTGATTTTTCCATAAAAATAAATTGCATGCAAAAAGCTTTTGTTTTAATTCTAAGTTTATCAGTTACTCTTACTTCATTTACACAAACTGCATTAAAAACAAAGCCCAGAGCAAGAGAACTCGGCATTCCTTTCGAAGGAAAGCCCGGTATCAACAATGCAATTACAGATGTGGATGGAGTATTGGTTGGTTACAAAACAATTATTAAGGAGACAGATAAAACTTCAACGGGCAATGGACCTGTCCGTACGGGGGTTACCATTATTTTTCCGAAACAAAAAACCAATATACCAATTCCTGCAGCCTGGTTCAGTTTGAATGGCGATGGCGAAATGACAGGCCTTGCTTCTATTGAAGATTTTGGATTTATGTATGGACCTCTCGGAATTACAAACACAAACAGCGTGGGTATTGTACATGATGCTATAGGAGAATGGAGTATTAAACATATTTCAACAGGTGAATTGATTGATTTTTCATTCGGGCTTCCTGTTGTTGCTGAAACATGGGATGGGCTACTGAATGATATTC
>JANLSA010000203.1:0-2305 GCA_031362085.1 Bacteroidota bacterium
TCAATACAAGTTGGTAAAGGCTTTGAAGTTTGAAATAGCTGCAAAAAAACCGGGCTTTAAACATCAAATCTTCATTTATACTTAATCACATTTTCTTCACAGAAAATTTGATTAGCAATAGTGGGTTATAAAGTAGTTTAAATTTGTAATCAATTAATTACTTACACCCATGATTAAATTCTGTATGAATCGCTTCGTACCTGCCGTTTTGATACTATTGCTTTTTGTCAATTCGTTTGCGCAGACGGGTTTTAAACCTAAATACAACAACTCCGCCATATATACCGGCATAGAAGTCGGATCGAAGGGTGTAAAACTGAGCATTGTCGAAATTGGTAAGGACGCACAGGCACAAGGAGCTTTTAATATTCTTAAAGACACATCAGTGAATACTGATTTTATTTCTTTTACCCCCGCTTCTTTTTCTGCTACGCTGGACGGTTTACAAGGGTTGTATAACACAGCTATAAAAAAATATGACATGCCGGCTTCCAATATTTACACCGTAATCAGCAGTGGTGTAAAAGTAATTGCGGAAAAAGATGATAAAACAAGTTGGATAAATAAATTGATTGATTCGTTTCGGATAAAAATAAATGAACCACAACGAAGAGTGGAAGTTGTAAGTGTGGAAGATGAAGCAAGACTTTCTCATCTTGGAATCGTTCCCGATTCAAGACGATACAATACATTCATCATTGATATTGGAAGTGGAAATACGAAAGGAGGATTTTTCCCATTTGGGAATATAAAAGATTTTAAATTATTTCAATTGGGTTGGGGAACCAAGAGTACTGCCAATGCAACCGAGAAAAGACTGGAAGATGATAATACGTTATCTAATTTCAATAAGCAACTTTATAAAGTCCTTGCCGGGGCTGAGAATTCTGAAATTATTTATGCAGTTAATGCAAGCGGTTCTTATCCCCTAAGCGATAATATAGCTTTTAGCGGTGGTATAGCCTGGGCTACTGCTACCTTAATAAGACCAGAGATGATTGATAATGCGGTAATTTCTGTAACGTATGATGAAGTTGCAAAATTTTGTGAAAAGTTGTACAGCAATCATGGAGCTTTAAATGATCAGGTACTCCTGATGAATATCAAAGATAACACACCAGCTAAACTTGCTTATTCAAAAGAAATAAAAAGAGTCCATGCCGTTTTTGATCAGCGTTCGTTGATGGCAGGTGCTGGTTTATTATTAAAAATAATGAGGCAATTTGCATCTGCTTACGAAACCAAACAATTTTATCTGGTAAAAAACGGACAGGTGGGTTGGATATCTGCTTATGTAGATAAGAGTGTAGAAAAATAATTTTTTCAACTTTTAAATTATTTTTTGTCAATCTACCATCAAAACAATTCATCGTTTTCCACAATGTTTATTTTTATTTCTTCAACATTATAAATGAATCTTTAGTTTGCAAATATGAAAGATAACAGAAATCTTATGTTAGGTCTCCTTTCTGTTGGAATGATTGCCACCTGGGTTTATCATCTGGTCGATAAAGCTCAATACAGCAATCTACGGCATGAAGTTTTTATTAAAGATTCGGCTGCTATTGCTCAGGGTATTGGTGATAGCTTGAATAAAATTTATACTTCTACCATCAATAATTTAGATACGAAACTTGACTCGGTAAAAAATAACGCCGGACAATTAGGGGTACAATTGAACAGTAAACTTGCTGAAATAAACAGATTGAAATTTGAAATCAGTGGTATTCTTAAAAAAACCGACATTAATAAAACGGATTTAAGTAGAGCCCGGATTTTAACCACCGAGCTGAGAACAAAGATTGAAGAATTGCAAAACCAGAATAAAACAATAGAGGAAGAAAAGAAACAGATAAGTAATGATTTTGAACTATTAAATACAAAGGTTACCAGCCTTACTCAAAATAATTCCAGGTTGGATCAGGAAAATAAGTCGCTGAATGAAAAACTTTCCGAAGCAGGAACTTTTTTTGCAAGCGAAATAAAATTGATTGCCGTACAAACCAAAGCAAATAAAGAAATAGAAACTAAGCAAGCAAAAAAGGCTGAAAAATTTGTTATCTCCTGTCTGTTGCAAAATAATATAAACAGCTATGAAAACAGTGAGGTAATAATTATACTCACTGACCCCAACAACGAGGTGCTGGAATTCAGTGCATGGGATTCCGGTAGCTTTGAAACCAAAAATGAAGGAAGAAAAAAATATACAAGAAAAACAAGGTTTGCTTACTCAAAAGGCGAACCTTACCCCGTATTATTTACCCTGAATGCACCGGGCTATGTAAAATATAATTTCCTTTTACAT
>JANLSA010000220.1:0-1854 GCA_031362085.1 Bacteroidota bacterium
TGGATTATGTTGCTTCTGTATTAAAGTTGCAACCCATCGAAGTATATGAAGTGGCTACTTTTTACAGTATGTATAATTTAAAACCGGTTGGTAAATACATGTTTGAAGTTTGTCATACCGGCCCCTGTATGTTAAATGGCAGCGATGACATCATAAAATATATCTATGATAAATTGGGAATAAAGCCTGGCGAAACAACTACAGATGGATTGTTTACATTGAAAACTGTTGAATGCCTGGGTGCTTGTGGTTATGCTCCGATGATGCAAATGGGAAAAAATTACCGGGAACATTTGACTAAAGAAAAAGTGGATGCAATTATAAATGAGTGCAGAAAAAATGCAGAAGCAAATAATTAATGAATAAAATATTTCTCATACTTTTTATTTTATGCTCTATAGCCTCCTATGGGCAAACAGACCAGGAAAAGTTGGCTACAACAATGAAAGAGTTTCATCAGTCTCTAGTAAAAAAGAATACTGTATCTATCAATCAACAAACAGATAAAGCATTAAGTTACGGGCATAGCAATGGCTGGGTAGAAACAAAAACACAGATGATGAAAAATATTGAAACAAATTATATTAATTATCACAGTATAACAGAAGATAGTTTGAATGTGGTAATCAATGGAAATATGGCGAATGCAAGATTTACAGCAGATATAAATGTAACATCGAATAATGTCACCGGTACATATCATTTAAAAGTGCTGGAAGTGTGGGTGAAAAAAGGAAAGAGATGGTTATTATTTGCAAGACAAGCTATAAAGTAAAAATTTAAAAATAATCTCCCTTTAGGGAATTAGGATATATGGGAAGAAAATTATTATTAGACAAAGCTCATATTGAAAACATCAGGCTCTATGATGTGTACCGCCGCGAAGGTGGTTACCGCAGTGTGGAGAAAGCCTTGAAGACAATGGATCCCGCTGCTGTAACAGATGAAGTAAAGAAAAGTGGTTTGCGTGGCCGCGGTGGAGCAGGTTTCCCTACGGGTATGAAATGGAGTTTTTTGGCAAAGCCTGAAGGTGTACCACGTTATTTAGTAGTAAATGCTGATGAGTCAGAGCCCGGAACTTTCAAAGACAGGTATTTGATGGAGTTTTTACCACATTTATTAATTGAAGGAATGATTGTTTCATGTTATGCATTAGGTAGCAACCGTGCATACATATATATACGTGGCGAGTATGCATGGATAGTTGATATTTTAGAACAGGCTATTGCCGAGGCAAAAAATAATGGATGGCTTGGTAAAAATATTCTGGGTAGCGGTTTTGATTGTGAAATTTATATACAACGGGGTGCTGGTGCTTATATCTGCGGTGAAGAAACTGCATTGCTGGAATCATTGGAAGGAAAAAGAGGTAATCCAAGAATCAAACCTCCGTTTCCTGCAGTAAAAGGATTATGGGATTGCCCTACTGTAGTAAATAATGTAGAAACAATTGCAGCTGTAGTACCCATTATAAATGAAGGTGGAGATGAATATGCAAAAATTGGAATCGGAAAAAGTACAGGTACTAAATTAATTTCTGCATGTGGTAATATAAAAAATCAAGGTGTGTATGAAATTGATATGAACATCAGTGTGGAAGAATTTATATACAGCGATGAATATTGTGGTGGTATAGCAAATGGAAGAAAACTGAAAGCATGTATTCCAGGTGGTTCATCGGTTCCTATTTTACCCGCTAATCTTTTATTGAAAACAGCAAAAGGTGAAACCAGGATGATGACGTATGAAAGCCTTTCAGATGGAGGCTTTGCTACAGGCAGTATGATGGGCAGTGGTGGTTTTATTGTTTTAGATGATAACCAGTGCGTGGTTAAACATACCTATACATTAGCT
>JANLSA010000278.1:0-3528 GCA_031362085.1 Bacteroidota bacterium
TGTTTGGTGTACGTGGCGAAAGACCCATGATGATAGAAGTAGGTGGCGATAAACCTATGATTGCACCCTTGGAACGTTATGGAATAAAACTGATCAGCATCGGCTTATTGGTTGACGAAAAAAATGCTGTGGTATGGCGTGGACCTATGGCGAGCAGTGCTATCAAACAATTTGTAACCGATGTATTTTGGGATGAATTGGATTACCTGGTCGTGGATATGCCGCCGGGCACAGGTGATATTCATTTAACATTAATGCAAACTGTTCCGGTTACGGGAGCAATCATTGTTACAACTCCACAAGATGTGGCGCTGGCTGATGCAAAAAAAGGAATAGCCATGTTTGGTCAGGCACAAATGAATGTGCCCATTATTGGATTGGTTGAGAACATGAGTTATTTTACTCCGGAAGAATTGCCCGATAATAAATATTTTATTTTCGGAAAAGATGGAGGTAAGCGATTAGCAGAAGAATATGAAATTCCTTTTCTTGGTCAAATACCAATTGTTCAAAGCATTCGGGAAGGTGGTGATATAGGAGTACCCGTAATGATAAGTGATGACACTATTACTAAAAAAGCGTTTGAAGAAGTGACGGCACATATAGTTCGAAGTATTGCAATGCGGAATGCAAATATTTCTATAACGAAGATTAATGAAATAACTGCATAATTTTTTTCACTTAGAATATAAGGAAGTAAGTTTTCTCAATATTTCTGTGCTTACGTGCAATTTATTACCTTGCCTTCATGTATAATTTACCAGAATTCAAAATACAAAACAAGGAAGAAGTCATTCAGTTCATGAAGGATCATCCTTTTGTTTTTTTAACAGGGGTTGATTCAGAAAATAAACCCGTGGCAACGCAGGTTCCCGTATTTATTGATGAGAAAGATGGGAAATTATTTCTCACGGGTCATATTATGCGGCAAACAGATCATCATAAGGCTTTTGAACAAAATAAAAATGTGCTGGCTGTATTTACAGGGCCTGATACGTATGTAAGTGCAACATGGTATTCTAATCCATCTATTGGAAGCACTTGGAATTATATGAGTGTGCATGCAAAAGGTACAATACGCCTTGGGGATGCTGATGAATTGATAGCCTTTCTTAAACGACTTTCATTGCATTATGAAAACAATAACCCGGCTTCGTCAACTGTATTTGATAATCTTTCTCCTGAATACACAAAGGGAATGATGAAAGCAATTGTTTCGTTCGAAGTTGAAATAACAGATTTGCAACATGTGTTTAAACTAAGCCAGAACCGGGATGAAAAAAGTTATGATCATATTATCTCAAAATTGAAGGAAGGTTCTGATGATGCAAAAGCAATTGCTTCGATTATGGAAAAAAGAAAATCAAAAGTTTTTATTAAATGAAAATCCCTGCAAAAATTTTACTTATTATTTTACTAATGTCATGCAATACTATAAAGACTGCTCAGGACTCTCTGCCTACCGGCGGAGATGTGGGCAGCGAATTTGACAAACAAGGTCATCGGGGTTGCCGGGGATTAATGCCAGAAAATACATTTCCCGCAATGCGGCATGCTTTGGGTTTGGGTGTAACTACGTTGGAAATGGATATTGTGATTTCAAAGGATAAAAAAGTGGTTGTATCCCACGAGCCGTTTATGGGATATGAAATAACAACAAAGCCAAATGGAGAATATGTAACTGCTGCCGAAGAAAAATCGTTGAACATTTACAAAATGAATTATGAGGAAGTGAAAAAATATGATGTGGGAATGAAACCGCATCCCCGTTTTCCACTGCAGGAAAAAATGAAAGTTTACAAGCCATTGCTTGGTGATTTGCTTGATAGCATTGCCAATTATATGATGATGAGCCGCAGGCCGTTTCCTTTTTTTAATATTGAAACAAAATGTTTACCGGCTAGCGATAATATATATCATCCAAAACCCGATGAGTTTGTGGAATTGCTGATGTCTGTTATTAAAGAAAAAGGAATTGAAGAAAGAGTTATCATTCAGTCATTCGATTTCAGAACCCTGATCTATCTGCATGAGAAATATCCGGCTATTAAAACGGCTGCATTAGTAGAGCCAACAGATAAAAGAACATTAGATGAAATTTTAAAAGAATTAGGATTTACGCCAACGATCTTCAGCCCCGAATATCATTTGGTAAATGAGAATCTGCTAAAAAAATACCATCAGCGTAATATTAAAGTTATTCCGTGGACCGTAAATGATAAAGCAACGATTGATAAACTGAAAGGTTTAGGTGTTGATGGAATTATTACAGACTATCCGAATCTTTTCAATGAATAACTATTTTTAAAGAACCCGTGTGAATCTGCACTTTTAACTTTATAGGTGCCTGCCTGCCGGCAAAGGCAGGTTCCAATTCTTCATATTAAAAATTAAATCTTAGGTTTGATAGTTATGAATATCTCCTTAAAAAATAAAAAAGCAATTGTCTGTGGCAGTACACAAGGCATTGGTTTGGCAATTGCCGAAGAGCTTGCTTTGCTCGGTGCTGATTGTACCTTACTTGCAAGAAATGAGCAAGCATTAAAAAAATCAGTAAGTAATCTTGATACTTCGTTAGGTCAGCAGCATAATTATTTAGTTGCCGATTTTAATAACCCTGAAAATGTAAAAAAAATAATCGGATATTATATCACAAAAAATGCTGTTCATATTTTAATTAATAATACAGGTGGCCCTTCTCCGGGTCCGGCTATAGAGGCAACCGAAGAATCTTTTCTGAATGCGTTTAATCAACATCTTATTTGTAATCAAATATTAACTCAGGCTGTTGTGCCTTCTATGAAAAAAGAAGGTTATGGGCGAATAATAAATATTATTTCAGTCTCTGTAAAAATTCCAGTTGCAAATTTGGGTGTAAGTAATACAATCCGGGGTGCAGTGGCGAGTTGGGCAAAAACATTGGCAAATGAATTGGGCCAATATAATATTACCGTTAATAATATTTTGCCGGGATATACAAAAACAAATCGTTTGGATTCATTAATTAAAAATATTGCTACCACAAAAAATAAATCAATTACAGATATAGAAAACGAAATGATAGACACCATCCCGATGAAACGACTTGGTATTACATCGGAAATTGCAGCAGTAGCTGCTTTTATTGCATCACCGGCAGCATCCTATGTAAATGGCATTAGCATTCCGGTTGATGGAGGAAAAACAGGGTCGATATAGTTTGCCCCTATCCTCTCGATGAATCGGGACAAGCTCTAAAGGGGGAAAACAGATAATGAATATTAAAAACACTTCAAATAATACCAGATGCAGTTTGAAAATTCTCTCTCATATGCCCGTGAATCAGATACGAAAGATCCACTAAAAACTTTCAGAGATAAATTTATCATTCCAGAAAAAAATGGCAAGCAACTGGTCTATTTTCTTGGAAATTCACTTGGGCTGCAACCTAAAACGGCAAACGATTATATTCAACGGGTAATGAAAGACTGGGCATCATTCGGTGTTGAAGCTTTTTTTCATGCGCCTGAACCCTGGATGGATTATCAT
>JANLSA010000373.1:0-3118 GCA_031362085.1 Bacteroidota bacterium
GATTTTGCAAGATATACCTGGTCATGCACCAACCCGCCGGATGAAGCAATATAAAATGATAGCCCGCCGGCAACACGGACATTCACACTGAAGTTCATCGTAAAACTATTCAATGCCCAATTCTTAAAAAAATTGTGGTAAGCTATTCCGGCATTTATTGTTCCCCATTTTTTGTTCAGAGCTAAATTCATACGTAATGAATGTGCAAATAAAGTCTCTCTCAGCTTATCAAAAATAGTCGTATCATAATACCTGTTGAACCTGGTGATAATTCCATAACTGAAAGCGAGGTACCGGTTGTTAATCTGTTTGTAAGGATAGATATTATATTCTACTGCCAGCCGTGAGTACAACTGTCGCTTAAAGTTTGAAAAAGTATTACTGTTAAAAATTACTTCATACCCTGCGCTCCAGTGATTGTTGATACTCTTAACAAAATTATGATTGAAGCCATAATTGTTTGTTTTTGCCACAAACTTTTCAATGGTCGTATCCGTTTCAAATGTATAACTGGTTCTGTTATTGCTCCCATAAATACTGAAGCCAACTTTTAATTCATCTGTAACACGACTTGCCGAGAAATTGCCATTGTAACCATAACTTGTATAAACTTTTTCACCATTTACATTTCCATCACCCCGCAAGGTGATGACCCAGTAATTCCAGGGGTCTATGTTTTCCTGATTTGTTCCCGGCACATTTCCGAAAACTGAATCCTGTTTTACAGTGATGTTGATTCCTTCAGTTGATTTTGCTTTTATAAGAAATGGTATTAAACCCAACTTAAGATGCTGTACCAACAACTCTCTCGATTCAGATTGAGTGGTAACCGGTTTTTCGAAATAGGTGATGGTATCTTTTAATTGCTCAAAAAGATTGTGGCCAAATAAAATCATCTCATAGCGGCGGCCACCGCCACCTGTACCCCGTGAATTGATGAGGATGTGAACATCCGCCGATAAACGGTCCAGTAAAAAATCAACAAATGTAATTTCTGTTTTTATAAAATTCTGGTCGCATCGTGTATTCCGGCAATCGATATAAACTTTCAACCTTTTATTTTGCTGGTTTTCATTTTGCGACATCACAGCCAGTGAAATAAAAAGTGAAAAAATAAAAAACCAGACTTTAATAATTCTTTCCATACTTTTCTTTGAGTATTGAATATAGCATGAACAGGGATACTGACAATAGAAATCAGGTTTTTAAGTTTGAGTAATTTCAGGCAAGTTAAAAATTGAAGTCTTTTTTTAAACAAAAGCATAAAACTTATGAAGCATTAACGACTTCTTCTTTTCTAATCCAGGTAATTTTTTTACCAAATCCCATGCTGCTATCCGTCATTTTAATACTGTTAATCTGAATAGTCAGGGTTTCTCCCTGCATAGCTAATGCAACCGGGTATTTTTTATGATAATTAACCGAAGCATTCTTGCACAAAAAATGATTTTCAGATAAAACAACTCCTTCAAATTGTATCCCTTTAACCAACAGTACATTTAGTTTATCTGGCAAAATCGTTCCTGCAATACCTGGATTTTCAGAAATTATTTCTGAATGACGTGCACTGGATGACGATTTGAAATACAACAATCCTTCATCGCTGTTGTATGCATAAAAACAACTGAAACAATAAGGACTTCCATTTTTATCAACGCAACATATACTTGCACATGTTTGTTTTTTGATAAATTGAATAATGCACTCTTTCATTTCACTTCACTCCTTCAAGTATTTTAATATAATTCGCTCTTTCGTATGCTGTAGGGTCTGAAATATTTTGCTGGCTCATTGTTCCTTTAAAGGCATTGATATTATCAAAGCCCATCATATACATCCAATCCTGCAATTCTTTATTCATAGTTTTTAGATACGGAATACCGTTTTTATATAAAGCAGAAGCAGTCATCACCACATCAGCTCCGGCAAGCAGGTACTTGATAACTTCAACTGCACTTTGAACACAGGTGGTAGCTGCCAGTGATAAGTTTACTTTTCCATATAATAAACCAATCCACAATAAAGGCAACCTGATTTCACTGGATTCACTGTAATGCAAATCCGTTTTAATCACCAGCTCATTGATATCAAAATCGGGTTGATAAAAACGATTGAAAAGTACCAATGCATCAGCTCCTGCATTTTTCATCCTTAATGACATATTTCCCATGGCGCTGAAATAAGGATTCAGTTTTACTGCCACCGGTATTTTTACAGTTTGTTTTATCGATTCTATAATATTCAGATAGCGGTGTTCGACTTCGGAAGAAGACATGGCGATATCACCGGGTATAAAAAATATATTCACTTCAATTGCGTCGGCGCCAGCCTGCTCCATCAGCTTTGAATAATCTATCCAACCCTTTGTAGTAATGCCATTCAAACTGCCAATGATAGGTATATCCACTTTTTCTTTTGCAATACGGATATTCTCCAGGTATTCGTCAGTGCCGATATTATAATCATCCACATCGGGGAAATAATCCAATGCTTCGGGAAAAGCATAGGTTGTACCGGCAATAACTTTTTTAAACTTTAGTTCTTCTTTTTTAATTTGCTCTTCAAACAAAGAAAACAGAACCACAGCTCCAGCCCCATTATCTTCCATCTTTACAATATTATCCGTTTGTTCGGATAAAGTACAGGCCGAAACGATGATGGGTGAGTTTAATTCCATCCCCATATAAGTTGTTTGCATTTTCATAATTGAAAATTTTTATTAAGCAATCGGAACAAAATCACTGGCTTTCTTTATAGCCAACTCCTCATAGGTTTTCCATTTAAGATTCACTAAATCCTGTGCATGTATCATCAGCTCCTCAGCCACTTTGGGATTTGTCATCGTGAGTACTTTATACCGTAATTCATTGTATGCATAATCTTTTAATGACATTGTTGGTCTTGGTGAATCGAGTACAAACGGATTTTGATTTTTCTTTCTTAGCACAGGATTATACCGGAGCAATGGCCAGTGACCACTTGCTACGGCACTATTTTGCTGAGTCAACCCATCTTTCATATCATATCCATGTGCAATGCAATGACTGTATGCTAAAATCAACGATGGCCCATCATACGCTTCAGCTTCTCTCATGGCTAATAAAGTTTGTTGCGGGTT
>JANLSA010000336.1:0-1965 GCA_031362085.1 Bacteroidota bacterium
TAAAATTATTTATAATAAAAAAAACATTATTAAAAAAATTATTCTAACAAACTAAATCTTAAACAAAATGAAAATGCTAAAAAAATTATTTATTGCATCGTTATTCGGATTAATGATTAATCCTATTGAATGTCTATGTCAATGGAATAACGGTTTATTGCCAGATATCCGTACTACAGTGGCAACAAGAAGTGTAGGCGTTGGTTTTTTTACCATAATAAATCCTCCATTATCAGCATTAAATATAAATGTTAATCCTGGATTTCTAACTCCTTCGCCAAATTTTGCTCTTGGCGATGTCTTTCGCACTGATGGGCCGTCAGCCAATACTAATATCTGGCATATGTTCACTGGACCAATTCCTGGTGCCACAGAAAAATTCCGCCTGTTCAGTCCCGCTCTATCCAATGATATTGGTTTGCAAACAACGCAAGCCGGAAACATGAATATTCTTACCAACTCGATTCTCCGCGCCCAATTCACCACAGGCGCTCCGCTCACCAATGGTCTCTGGGCAGGTGATGGCTTACGGATTTTTGACCCCACACTCGGTATCGGCAATCTCGATATATGGACCAGCGGATCCAATACTACGCATATTGCTATGGATGGAAGCGGAAATCTTGACGGGCAAAATAGCCGCCTCGAATTAACGGGGCATTATACAGGACTTTGGCTTGATGCAACACCTGGAACGATCTTTCCGGCGTTGGTGCCGCGTATGATTTTTAATATTAATTCTGTTGAAAGAGCACGTTTTAATTCCAATGCAAATAATGGATTCATGCGCATTGGCTTAAATGCCGGTTTGCTGGATGCGGTGCGCAGGTTGGAAGTGTTTGATGCAACCAACGCACCGCAGTTTAGAATTGCTCAGACAGCCGGAACAGTGTTTACTGATTTTCAAACTACTTTATCAGGCGATTTATATATTAACCCATCTGCATCAAATGTAAACCGTTTTGTCGGCATCAACAATCCAACACCCTCTAATACTTTAGAAATTACGTCTACTGCGGGTGTTTCGCCAGAACTTGCGGGGTTAAGGTTTACAAACCTTACCAATGCTGCCGCTCCAATAACTAATCCCTCCACCGGAGTTCTTTCAGTTAGCAAAAACGGGGACGTGATTTTTGTAACTGATGTAAGTGGTAAGGAATTATTTCTTGCATTAGTCGAAAAAATAAAAACCCTTGAAACAAAAGTTAATGAAATGGAAAAACTTATTGCAATGAAATAATATTTATGAAAAAACATCTCCTACTCTTCCTTCTTTTTTTCTCGCAGGGTTCTTTTGCGCAAAACCCCGACATAAAACGCACCTACCATTGGTATTTTGGCAATGGATGCGGTTTGGATTTTTCAAGTGGAACAGCAGTAGCCGATACAACTGGAACTTTATATACCTATGAAGGTAGTAGTGCAATCTCTGATACATCTGGAAATCTTTTATTTTATACTGACGGGGATACAGTTTGGAATCACTTGCATCAGCCAATGCCAAATGGCACTGGATTGCTTGGTTGCGGAAATTGGGGAAGCAGTGGACAAGCAGCTTTAATTATTCCACAACCTGGAAATGATTCCTTATTTTATACTTTCACAAATGATTGCTGGGAAAATAGCGGTTCCGGAGGATTTAATTATTCAGTTGTAAATATTAAGTCGAACAATAATTTAGGCGATGTAATTATTAAGAATCAGATTTTATTCTCACCAAGTGCAGAGGGGACCACTTCAATAAAGCATGGAAATGCAAATGCCGTTTGGATTATTACACATGAATTCAATACAAGCAATTTCTTTTCTTATTTGCTTGATAGTAATGGAATATCTGTAACCCCTATAATCTCTAATGCAGGCATTATTTTAAATGACTTTACATGTTTTTTAGCATCTTCTCCCAGTGGAAAATTAATCGCTTTTTGTAACGGAGGTATTAGTGTGCCGCTAAATCAAGTATTC
>JANLSA010000337.1:0-5539 GCA_031362085.1 Bacteroidota bacterium
GGCAGCAGGTTTACCAAATAGGATAGAAAGATTGCGATAATACCTTTTTCATCAAAATATCCCGGAGATACTAAAGAAAAAAGAGTACTTTAAATTTCCTTGTTAATATTGCTCAATGAGGTATGTAAGAGCTAACGTTAAATAAAGTATTTTAAAAAATTAAAATCAGCACAAAAATTTTATGATAACATGCCGTTTTCATAAAAAGATAATATTCTCCATTGTGTTTTTGTTTGAGTGTTATTCAGGTAATTCTCAATCACCCGTTCCGGGGTTGCTGGAAGCTTTTAGTAAAACAAATTCCAGTAAAGAAAAAGCAGATATCTGTTTTACCATTTCAACATGGTATTCTGACAGATTAAAAATTGATTCTGGTTTTTTTTATGCAAATAAAATAAAGGAATTCAGCCAGCCTGCTGTCTATGAAACAGGGATTGGTAAATACCACCTGGCTTTATCGTTTGCTTTAAGATACCGTAGCAGACATGCTGAAGCTGAAGAAAATGCTTTAAAAGCCATTGAGATTTTTTCCCGTCAAAAGGAAATATTATTTCTTGGGAGATCGTACTGGCAACTGGCAACAATACAGTACATAGCAAATAATATTATTCAATCAAGAAAAAACTATTGGACATCTATCAACTATCTCATTTCAGCCAAAGATCAAAGCGGTTGCTTCAGAACCTATTTTTGGCTGGCCCGCACATATCTTAAAACCGCAGAAACAGACAGTGCCGCATTTTACTACATTAGGGCTTTGGAAATAGCAGAACAATTAAATGATGACAAGAGAATACTGGAAACAGCTAGCGATGCAGCTGAGTGTTATTTAAGCCTGGGAGAATTAGAAAAAGCAAGTAAATATTTTAGTTACAGCTTAAAAAAAAGGACGGCAGTAAGTGACAAGGTTGTGATAAGATTATCCTTAGGAAAATATGCAACAACCCTTATTCTGCTGCACAATTTCAGTAAGGCGGATTCCACTATAAAAGAATTTGAATTAATAAATTTTACGTTGAATGATGCATGGGGTAAGGTTACACTAAACAGAATCAGGGGCCTGTTTGAATACGAACAAAAAAATTATCACAGCGCTTTAAACTATCTGCACCAGGCCAATCATAATATTGCCGGACTTAATATACCCAATAACGACATACAACAAATTGTATTTCTGTTGGGGAAAGCCGAATTTGAAACACAGGATTATGACAACGCAATCATGCATTTGCAAAACGCCGGCAAATTAGCTCATGAATTGAGACATATGCCTGATGAAATGGAGGCAAACTTTTTGCTTTCAAAAGCATTTGAGAAAAAGGGCAAATCTGATTCAGCTTTATATTATTTCAGAAATTATTCCTTATTAAAAGATTCCGTTTTATCTGTTCAAAAACAAAAAAATATTATAGAGATCACTACCCGCTATGAAACAGATAAAAAAGAGCAGGAGATAATAATATTGCAGAAAGAAGGCGAGGCTAATTCTTACCTGCTCCGGTTGCAGAATCAGCAGATCGAAAAACAGCAATTGGTAGCTGAAAAAAAATCACAGGAGATGGATCTTATTTCAAAGCAAAATGAAATAAATAAACTGGATGCCTCCCAAAAAACACTTAGCCTGGATAATGAAAAAAAAGAAAATGAAAAGAAGCAGGCAAAATTAAATACACTTGAAAAAGAGTCAGCATTACAAACTGCTATTGCCCGAAATCAGAAACAACGAAAAAATTTTGCTTATGGTCTTATTGCTTCAATACTTATTTTTTCGGGGTACGGATATTACCGGTACAGGCAGAATAAAAAATTAAGCAGCCAGTTGTCTCATTCGTTAGCTGAATTAAAACAGGCGCAGGCTCAATTGGTAAAATCTGAAAAAGAAAAAGAATCAGAAAATATCAGGGTTCATATCAGCCGCGATATTCATGATGAAGTTGGCGCAACGCTCAGCGGAGTAGCATTATTCAGCGAAATTGCAAAACAGAAAATGGAAGAACATAATGAACAGGATGCAAAAATTTATCTCGATCATATTTCAGTGAATTCAAAAGATATGGTGGAAAAAATGGGCGACATTGTCTGGACTATTAATCCTGAGAATGACAGCATAGACCGGATTGTTGCAAGGCTTAAAGCCTATGCTGTTAATTTATGTGGCGGCAAAGGGATCCAGGTACATTTTCAGGTGAACGAAGACATTAAAGGGTTTTTCCCGGGTATGCCAGAGCGTAAAAATATTTACCTGTTCAGTAAAGAAGCCATCAATAATGCTGTAAAATATTCTAATGGCTCAAATATCTTTTTCTCGATGCTAAAAAAAGATAATATAGTTGCACTGGAAATAAAAGATGATGGAAAAGGATTTGACATAAATACA
Organism: Bacteroidota bacterium; assembly: GCA_031362085.1. Classification (GTDB taxonomy): domain Bacteria; phylum Bacteroidota; class Bacteroidia; order Chitinophagales; family Chitinophagaceae; genus VBAR01. Next base: position 2,378 of record JANLSA010000337.1, read on the forward strand.
ATAGTGAAGGGCAACGGGCTGATCAATATGCAGGCAAGAGCTGCGGAACTAAATGCAGATTTGGAAGTGCAATCAACACCGGACATAGGTACTTGTATAAAACTGAATATTAACTTTCACCCAATCGGGGGACAAAATGAACTGATATAATTATTTTACTTTATAAAAAAATTGCATTGATAATTCGCATCGCAATATTTGAGGACAATAAACTGATGCGAAATGGTTATGAAGCTATTTGCAACGGCACGTTGGGACTTGTTTGTTGCGGGGCATTTGCTGATGCTAATGATATAGACTATAAAATAAGAAGAGTAGAACCAGAAGTAGTGCTGATGGATATTGAAATGCCGGGAAACGACGGCATTACTGCAACACGGTATATTGTAAAACATCATCCAGATATAAAAATCCTGATCCAAACTGTTTTTGATGATGATGATAAAATCTTTGCTGCTATTTGTGCAGGAGCCTCCGGTTATATTCTAAAATCAACTTCACCTGCAAGATTGGTGGAAGCCATTAATGAAGTTTACCTGGGCGGTTCGCCAATGACTCCGTCCATTGCAAGCCGTGTATTAAAACTCTTTCAGCAATATGCGCCAGCTTTCCAGGACAGCGATGAAAAATATACCCTTAGTGTACGGGAAAAAGAAATTCTTAGCCTGATGGTTGAAGGCATTAATCTTCCGGCAATCGCCGAAAAATGTTTTATTACGTATGAAACAGTGCGTACACATGTAAAACGTATTTACAAAAAACTCCATGTTGCTTCAGCTTCCGAAGCAGTAGTAAAGGCACTTCGTGAAAGATTAGTATAGTATTCTTTCTATTCTTCAAATCAAGATTCACCCAACTGGGGTATTGAAAGTAATTGATGGCTGCTCCAATTTTACATTGACACCTGGTGAAACCCGTTAGTGAGAAACGATGTGAGTGGTTTTTTATTTAGCGGTAAATTTCAATAGATAATTTTCGGACTAACAAATGGCACAAAGCACAAATTTAATTATGGCGCTTTGAATATGGATAAACTGGCAGAGGCGATTAAAGGCAAATGAATTGTTGAAGAATCATTAAGCATCTTATTCATTAAGAAAAAAAAATAGTTATGCGAAGTTCAATTTTAATTTTCCTGGCTATGATTTGCTTTACTGCTTACAAATTGCCCGAAAAGGACGAAACGGTTAAGGGTAAAATCTATTTTTCAAATCAACCTTTTTTGAAAAGCAATACGGGCAGTAAAAATAATTTCACTTCCTCTGATTACATCTATGGAAGAGCTGAATTAGATGGGCAAACCATTCAGGAAGCATTCAGGGTATTTGAACCTAACAACAATTATCCACATGCCTACTTACTTTACAGAGTTTACATATTTCATAATGGGCAGGAAATGGGTTTCAATCCTTCTGTAAATATTTGTTTGTTGAAAGCGGAAAATAAAAATAACAAGTGGTTGAATTTTGATGTATTACCCGAGCCGGCAAAAGCCAGTACCGTTCTTTGCGGCACAGAAAGATTTAATACATCATTAAGTTCAGCGCCATTATATGGCCTGATTAACAATGATAACTTCAAAGAAAACGGGGACTATAAGATAGTTGTAAAGTTTTATACACAATCGTATGATGTATGGGGTAATATGGAGTCCGTTGAAAAATGGCCCAAACTTGAAGGTGAGATTAGTTTTATGTTCAACGAAAAAGATGTGCCCATGCTTAAAAAAAATGAAGTTGCTGCAGATGCTGTAATACAGAAAAATGCATTCCGAAAGAGTTAGCTGCACTGAACAAAGCCTCCGTTACTGAGTTGCTGTTCATTTTGATTTCGGTTAGTGATTAATTTTCAGAATTAAAAATTGATAACATTTTAAAACTATTGTTTATGAGAAAGACTTTTCCAACTAAACTATTAGCCCTTCTTATTTTCCTCATGTCAGGATTTTTAAAATCCTCTGCGCAAATTAATGCTGATGGTCTGCAACATAGTGTATCATACAGTGGAAGCTTCCTGGATTTAGTTATTCCTAACAATCCATTAATTACTAAAATCAGGTTTTCTCTTTCCGGGGCCGATGGTGGTGCAGCCAAACTAAATTTGGGTGAATCAGTACCTGGTTTAGGGTTTGTTACGGCTCATACTTATTCATCTGGCGGTGGTAATGGTGCCGTAGTGAATGGTACTTTCCTCGTGGGTTCCGGACCTGGCAAAATTCCTCTTGGTTCTACTGTTCGTTTTATAATTGGCCAAAAAGGCCAAACTGGTACTGATAATATTGGTATCATCTCAAATGCTGGAACTGGTTCAGAATATGGTGGTGGTGGTGGTGGGTCGGCTATTCTCTATCGGGTTCCTGGAGGAAGCACATGGACATTGCTGGGTGTAGCCGGCGGTGGTGGTGGTGCCTATCAGGGTGTGGTGTCAGGTGTAGCTATAGGTCTTGGTGATGATGGAGGCGCTGGTGAAGAGAGTGAAAATGGTGCTAATGGTGGTGGGGTTGATCGAGGCACTGGCGGTATAGCTGGTAACGGAGGCGGTAGAAATGTTGGGATAGTTGGCATATCTCCCATTGCTGCGGGTGGTGGCGGACGATTTTCAAATGGAAGTGGCCTACTGGATTATGTTGATGTAATCGATATTACTTTAACTCCAGAAGAAATAGAAGAAGCTGAATTTGGTGAAGGAGGTGAAGGAAAACCACAAGGATTTGAATATGGAGGTTATGGTGGCAACAGTGAATCACTACCTCAATATGTTTTAGATGCTTATGCATTTGATTTTAGAAATGGAGGTTTTGGTTATGGCGGCGGCGCAGCAGCAGTAGGCACTGGTGGTGGTGGTGGTGGTTATTCGGGTGGTGGTGCTGGTGGCCTATTTAATGGCGGTGGCGGTGGTGGAAGTTATCTAAATGGCATACGGGAAACTGGCAACGTTTCAAGTGGTGGGTCTGATACAGAACCTGATAATGGTATTGCGAGCTACGAGGTTACTTTAAACCAGCCTCCGGTTGCAATATGTAAAAACGCAACCGTGTATTTATCTGCAACTGGTGCAGCTTCTATTGTAGTTGCCGATGTAGATAATGGCAGTAACGATCCTGATGGCACTCCACTCACTTATACTTTGAGTAAAAGCAGTTTCACCTGTGCAGATATAGGC
>JANLSA010000376.1:0-3971 GCA_031362085.1 Bacteroidota bacterium
TTTGGCGGCAGCTTCAATCCATTTTTTCACCAGCACTACTTCTTGCTCCCGTTTTACAGCATCCGCAATTGTAAAATCATTCCGCACACCTGTACCACTTATTTCAAGTCCGGCGGCAAATGCTTTTCTTTTTATTTGAAAAAGATAATCATCCGTTGGTACCTGCGGATAGCCTTTAAAATAATATGCAGTTATATCGACTCCATCAAACCCGGTATTAGAACAATAATCAATCAACTCATTTACCGAAAAAGTCCCTTCAATAAGTGATTTATTAAATGAATAAGCATTCAAACTTATTTTTAATCCCAATCGTTTTTCTTTTTTCTTTTTACCCGATTCCTCTATTGCTGCCTCTGCCATCATCCCTGCAGCAGGTAATGCAATCATTGAAGACAAAAAATTTCGCCGATCTAAATTTTTGTTCATTTTAAAAAAAAAGTTTACATCATTTTAATGACCCCTTTTACATAACCAACCGATTCTGCCAAACCCGGTAACGGATCATTTCCATCTTTTTCAAATTCAAAAGCAATATTGCCTTTGTATTTAATTTTTTTCAACATCTTCAATACTTTCGGAATATTAATAATACCTCTTCCAATTTCAATGGCAGAATCGGCCTCGCTTTCCTGCGCCACGTCTTTAATATGAATATCAAACAAACGGTTTTTATATTTCTCAATCATTTCTACAGGGTTTTGATGAATACGCTGAACATGACCAATATCAATACACATTCCCATACGGGGATCAAAGTTTTTTATTTTTTCATAAACATCGCCAGGGCTTGAATAGAGCTTATCACCGGGGCCATGATTATGAATTGCTAATTTAATATTGGTGCTGATTATTTTTTCATTCACCAATTCCAGTAACTCATGATTAGGTACACCAACTATCATTTCTAGTCCTGCGTTGGCAGCATATCTAAAAACATTTTCAACTTCTTGTATAGTTTTCATATAAATAACACCTGCAGCATATAGATTTAAACCAGCAGATCTTACTTTATCAGATATTTTTTTTATATCATCTGCAGATGCATCTAAAGGCATATGCATTGCTTTTAATGAAATATGGGTTAGGCCCAGACGCAAAGACATTTTAATAGTATCATCCAGACTAAAATTGCGGCACGTATATGAAGCCAAACCAAAGTTGAATTTAAAATCAGTTGCGTCTGGTTCATAACCCAAACTGTTGGTTGGTTTTAATGTAGCCGCAACTGTAAGACTAACTCCTGCAAATTTTAAAAATTCGTTTCTTGAATATTTCATTGTTTGTAACTTTAAAGATGTATGAAACAAATGATGTTCATGGCTAAATTAACACTTCTGCAGTATTATTTTATATATTGTGATATATCTTAATCACCTGCATTGAATTCCGGATTTTGAATCAGGCAAGAGAAGTTTAATAACCTGGGTTCATTCAAATTTGATAAACTAATCAATTTTTATTTTTTCATTTAAAATTAATTGCATATACGTTCTTTTAGTTTACCTTATCTTAAAAATTTATTCATACTTACTAATGGAAATACTTTCTGCTTATTCAATCACAAATTTAATTTTGATCTTTAGCGGTGCATTTATCTTAGGATTGGCAAAAGCCGGGCTGAAGGGTATTGACATGCTTAATGTTACACTGATGGCTCTTGTATTCGGCAGCAAAGCATCTACTGGCATTGTACTTCCCTTATTATGTGCAGCCGATATCGCTGCTGTTCTTTATTATCACCGTCATGCACAGTGGAAACATTTCTGGAAATTAATTCCCTGGATGGTTACGGGTATTTTAATCGGTGTGTTTGCAGGTAAAGATTTAGATGAATTTGTATTTAGAAAAATTATGGCACTAATAATAGTCATAACAGTTGTCTTAATGATTGTATTCGAATTTCGTAAAACCGAAAATATCCCGACTCACCCTTTTTTTGCTGCCAGCACAGGAATTGTAGCAGGCATTACTACGATGCTTGGAAATTTAGCCGGCGCATTTTCCAATATCTATTTTTTAGCGACGCGGATGGCAAAGAATGATTTTATCGGAACGGCAGCATGGATATTTTTAGTGATCAATTTATTTAAACTTCCCTTCCAGCTTTTTTACTGGAAAAATATTACAACCACCAGTTTGCAAACTGATCTGCTTTTATTACCTGCATTAGCATTCGGTTTTTTTACCGGGGTAAAAATTGTCAGGTATATAAAAGATGACAACTACCGTAAAGTTGTTATTGTCCTTACACTGATTGGGGCAATGCTGATTTTTTTAAAATAATAATGGTGATTACATAAAAAATGATAAATCTCATATGCATGAAATAAAGGAACTCTTTCAACACATTATATGATAAACGGGTAGTTTCTTCTATTCGATTCTTCAAAAAAAGAATAAGTACCTTTATTGTACAATTAACCTTAAAAACGTATGGAATTTATTGATTATTATAAAATTTTAGGAGTTGATAAAAACGCATCTACGGATGAAATAAAAAAGGTTTACCGAAAACTGGCGAGAAAGTTTCATCCGGACCTGAATCCTTCAGATAAAGATGCACATAAAAAATTTCAGCAGATTAATGAAGCCAATGAAGTATTAAGCGATTCTGAAAAAAGAAAAAAGTATGATCAGTATGGAAAAGACTGGCAACATGCTGAACAATTCGAACAACAACGAAATTCAAAACGTTCAACACAAAATACAGGAGGACAATTTTTTTCCGGAGAATCGGATGAAGATTTTTCAAGTTTTTTTGAATCCATGTTTGGTGCATCCGGTCGAAGCCGGCAAACAAAATTCAGGGGACAGGATTACAATGCCGAACTACAACTCAACTTACCCGATATAATGGTCACACATCAGCAAACACTCACTGTGAATGGTAAAAATATCCGTATTACAATTCCCGCTGGTGTAGAAAACGGGCAAGTGATTAAATTAAAAGGATATGGTGCGCCGGGAGTTAATGGTGGTCCTGCTGGCGATTTGTATATCACATTTGCTATCGCCAGTCATCCTGTTTTTAAACGTTCCGGTAACGATTTGTTTATTACAAAATCAATCGATTTATATACAGCATTACTTGGCGGTGAAACAACATTAGATACCCTGAGTGGAAAAATAAAACTGAAAGTAAATCCCGAAACTCAAAATGGTACACGGATAAGGTTAAAAGGAAAAGGTGTTCCCTTGTATAAAAAAGAAAATGAAACTGGTGATCTCTATGTTACCTATGAAATAAAATTGCCCACCAACTTGACCGTAAAACAAAAAGAACTATTTGAACAATTATCAAAACTCAATTAAATCTATTATTATGGAATCAGAAGTAATGATACCGGTGCATGAATTTTGTATTCACTACAACATTGATCAGTCTTTTATCTATTCTTTAAAAGATTCGGGCCTTGTAGAAATCAGCCTCAAAGAAGAGACTATCTGTATTTCTGAAAATCAACTTCCCCGGCTGGAAAAAATAATCCGGCTATCTGAAATGGATATTAACCTGGCAGGTATTGAAACAATTACCTTTTTATTAAATCGTATAGATGATCTGCAACAAAAAATTGTAACACTTTCCAACCGTTTACACTTGTACGAAAACGATTACTGAATTTTATTTTTTACAACTGATCTCCGAGGCCAGTGTATGAAGAAAAAAAATGTGTATATTCTCATTTTCAAACAATGTTCTCAATCTCATATTCAGAACCCTTATGAAGGAGGACAAGGAAACTTACTCCATCAGTTTGAAGACTCAATTCGTTAAATTTATTTAAGTCGTTCAGGTATATAGTCAGAGTTTCTTTATTTTTACTCTTCATTCAATAAAATAAAATTCATGCAAGCAAAACATTTTTTTAGTTTATCTGCCATTCTGGTTTTAAGTTATACTTCAGGTTGTGCTAACAATAACTCATCACCAGGCCATATTATCGAAGAGGATACGACTAAACTTCCCC
>JANLSA010000381.1:0-2209 GCA_031362085.1 Bacteroidota bacterium
CACTTTGTCATTCTCAAACAAAGAATATTGCTGAGTTGTGCAGCCACGCTGATATCGTTGTAGCGGCAATAGGCAAACCCGATTTTATAACTGCTGATATGGTAAAAGAAGGAGCCATTGTAATTGATGTCGGGATAACAAGGGTAAATGATGTGACAAAAAAAAGTGGTTTTAAATTAAAGGGTGATGTTGATTATACAAATGTTTCTTCAAAATGTTCGTATATAACACCCGTACCCGGCGGTGTGGGACCGATGACGATTGCTGCATTATTGAAAAATACTTTTAAGGCATGTGTTTCTAAAAATTAAACCCCATCTCCGCCAGTTGGCGGAGTGTAAAGAAAATTATTCAATGGATTTGAAAACTCTGCATACTAATTTAACACTGCCTGTAATGGAACATTTTTATACTTTACAGGGTGAAGGCTATCATCAGGGGAAAGCTGCCTATTTTATTCGCCTGGGCGGATGTGATGTGGGATGTGTTTGGTGCGATGTAAAAGAAAGTTGGGATGCAGAGAAACATCCTCAACTGAAAATTGAAGATTTAAAATTGCAAATTTCTAAAACCCCTGCCGAATTAGTTGTAATCACCGGGGGTGAACCATTGATGCATAATCTTGATGAATTAACTGCTTCTTTACAATCAGCCGGTTTAAAAATAAATATTGAAACATCCGGTGCTCATCCTTTAAGTGGTAACTGGGATTGGATTTGTTTATCGCCAAAAAAATTTAAAGCCCCGTTACCAGAAATATTGCCGCTGGCAAACGAATTAAAAATTATAGTATTTAATAAAAGCGATTTTGAATGGGCAGCAAAATATGCAACACTTGTTTCTCCCAGTTGCAAATTGTATTTACAACCTGAGTGGGATAAAGCGGCTGAAATGACCTCACTGATTATAGATTATATAAAAGCCAATCCGAAATGGGAATTAAGTTTGCAAATTCACAAGTATATCAATGTTCCATAATTCAGATTAAGCGTTTTTTATCCGGCAATTTAATTTTCTAAGTTTCGTTATTAAGAATATCTTTTCCTCATGAAAAAATTGGTTAATTTATATATTGTTTTCTTTATCTGTAGTAGCTCGCTGTCTCAGCCTTACAATTCTTCTAAAATTAATAAAAAAGCTCAACAATATTTTTCATCTGGCATTGCAAAAGCTGATAACAATAATTTTACAGATGCTGTTTCACTACTCGAAATGGCCATTTATACGGATACAAATTATGTAGATGCATACATTGCCCTTGCTAGCATTTACAGTCAAAACAAAAAATATCAATTAGCTGCCGAGTACTATGAGCGGGGTATTGAAAAAGATACTGCGTATTCAAAACATCAACGATTACCTTATTCCGTTACACTTGCCGGGCAAGGTTTATTTGAAAAAGCATTGCTTGTTGTAAATAAATATTTATCAAATCCAAAATTGGGAGAAACAGCAAGAAAGACTGCTGAGAACCGGAAACGTTCTTATGAATTTGCATTGGACTTTGAAAAAAAGTATGCAGACAAGAAATACATTTTTGCTCCAAAAAATCTTGGCGATGGTATTAATTCAAAGTATTCAGAATATTTTCCATCACTCACCATTGATGGAAGTGAATTTATGATTACAAGAAAATTAAATGCGATAAATGAAGATTTTTATTCATCCAATAAACAAAACAATCAATGGTCGGTTGCAAAACCGCTTGCGGGTAATGTAAATACAGATTTTAATGAAGGGGCCTTAATGATTTCACAAGACGGGCAGGAGCTCACATTTGCAGCTATCAATCGCCCAACGGGTCGTGGCAATTTTGATATTTATTTTTCTTACCGTGAAAAAGATAGTTGGAGTGAAGCAGAAAATGCCGGAAATATAAACAGTGATCAATGGGATTCGCAACCTTGTTTATCTCCCGATAAAAAACAATTATATTTTGCCAGCAGAAGATTTGGTGGCCTCGGAGGCAGTGATATTTATGTTTCCAATCTTTTGTCCAATGGCAAATGGGGTTCACCACAAAATTTAGGAACATCAGTCAATACACCGGGTGATGATCAATGTCCTTTTATACATGCAGATAATCAAACATTGTTTTTTACATCGAGTGGTTTACAAGGCTACGGCGATGATGATTTGTTTTATACAAAAAAATTACCAGATAGCAAATGGAGTACACCGGTAAATTTAGGTTACCCGATTAATACCA
>JANLSA010000421.1:0-7222 GCA_031362085.1 Bacteroidota bacterium
TTGCAAATAGTAGTTCGGCTGATGCCATACTTGGCTTGTAGTTTCCGGAAGCCACATCCGGTGTTCAAATACTCCTGAATAATCTGGTCTTTAAGTTCCATTTTGGTTGATTTTTTAGTCAACCTATATCAGGACGAGACATGATAAAGATAAATATTAAGAACTAATGTTTGGCGATGTTTGTCAAGCTCCAACAAATGCTGCTATATTGTTGATGCCGATTGCTACAACGTCAAGCCGCACTTGCACAAAACCCATTGTTACATGCAGCTTTTCGTCTACCAAAGTTTCCAAAATGGTTTTTTGTTATTTTGATTTTTCCAATCCGAAAACCTTTTGTCTAGTACTGCTTTTAATTTTCTAAAATTGTCCCATGTGTCTGTAATATGATACATTGTAGGTAAGCTGTCTGCTAAAGTGCTTTCGTAGTCTGCCAAGTATCGTCCTTTGTCAAAGTCAAAATAATGCAGAGCAAACCTGTTGCCTAATTCACTAATATCTTCAAGCATTAAAACTCCGTCGCAACACCTTTCAAAAATTTGTGAGCCGGTCAGTTCTTGTTTTTTAAATGCTTCAATTTCTTCTCCATGGTCAGATTTGAATTCGTCACTCACCATGTCGTTGTCAATGAGCCAACCTAAAAACATACCTGTATGAACATAGCCTTGAAAGTCTTCTAATCCTTTGGGGAAGTCTCCACCAAAATGCCATTTAGCTTTATCATAAACGTCTGTTGTGTTTTCAAGTGTCTCGGTGAAATCTGTAACCTTGAAACCTTCACTTAGTTTTTCATTAATTAACTCTTTTTGTCTTACAAGGTCGGAAGAATTATCGCCACACCCTTCAAAATATTTTCCAAGCCAATTGTAAAATATGCCATGAACAATGTCAACTCCATTGTTGTCAACTGTCGCTCTGAAATGATAAGTTTTTCCGTCTTCTGTTTTAGTGAGGTAGGTTGTCATAAAGTTGCATGTAACTCCCAAATTTACGATACTGCTGGTACAAATTTTCACTGATTATCAGGAAGAATTTGTACCAGATATTTTAATAATAATTTATATAATCAAATAAATCAGTATCAATTATTTACTGCACTTTTATCTTTTTAAACGCCTCTCCAAGATTTTCTGCAATATCCCCCGCAATCATTCCTTCCTCAGAGAATTTATTTGCAGCAATATCACCGGCCATTCCATGAAGATAAACACCGAGTATGGCAGCTTCCACTTCACCATAACCCTGTGCAAGCAATGAAGTGAGAATACCTGTGAGTACATCACCACTGCCACCTGTTGCCATACCAGCATTACCGGTGCTGTTAAAAAATCCTTTGCCACCGGGTGTGGCAATAAATGTATGATGGCCCTTTAATACAATAACCAGTTTATGTTCTTTTGCTTTTTGCTGTACCAGTTTAATTGTTTCAAAATCATTTGTTGTTTTTCCAAACAATCTTTCAAACTCTTTTGGATGCGGAGTAAGGATAGAATAGGGTGGAACCTGTTTCAGCAATTCTTTGTTTTGCGCTAACATGGTTATTGCATCAGCATCTATCACCATCGGTTTTTTAGTTTGCGATAAAATATTTTGTAAAAGATGACTATGACTTTCATATAAACCTATACCGGGGCCAACACCTATTGCATTATATACAGAAAGCCCTTCCGTAATTTCTATATAATCTTTAAACCCACTGATACTGCACATTGCTTCAGGTATGGATGTCTGCATTATTTCATTTCCTGTTTTTGGAATATAACAAGTAAGTTTTCCTACACCGGATCTTAAACATCCCCTTGCAGCAAGTACAGCAGCACCCATTATTCCTGTGCTCCCTGCAATTAATGCAGCATGTCCGTAATTACCTTTATGTGTAAAACGATTGCGGGGTTTGAAAATGGAAAAAATGATTTCAGCATCGGTAATTTCATAACTGGTAAAAAGATCGTTGTAGAATTGCGGATGCAAACCAATATCTAAAATATGTACTGTGCCAATTGCATTTGAATTTTCGGTGATAAGAAATGCCGGTTTATAACATTGAAAACTCAACGTATGTGTTGCATGAATTTTTGTGCTGTCTTTCGAAGACTCATCAGCATATAATCCGGAAGGCAAATCAATACTGATGATTTCACAACCGGATGCATTCAAATGTTCAATCAGTTTTAATGCAATCCCATCTACCGGGCGGTTTAGTCCCGAGCCAAACAGGGCATCAATAATTATTTCGCCAAAAGCAAATGGCTGAAACTGCTCTTCGGATTGTATATAAAAAATATCAACAGAGCCTGGTTTCTTCTTAAGCCTTGAAAGATTTTTTTCAAAATCATCAGTACTGGTTCCCCGTGTTTCTAAAATATAAACCGTAACTGATTTCTTTTTTGCCGCAAGTAATCTTGCCATGGCCAGTCCGTCACCGCCATTATTTCCTTGTCCGCAGAAGATGGAGAAATGTTTTTCAGCATATTTTTTTTGTTCAATCCATTTTACACATGCAAGGGCTGCCCGTTCCATTAGTTTGATAGATGAGACAGGTTCATTGGCAATGGTGTATTTATCCCATTCTTTTACCTGGGCAGAGTTCAGAATTTTCATTCAGCGGTTTTTGTCTCTTCAAAGGTCAGAAAAGAATTCTCAATTATGAAATATCTTATGCTGAAGTAATGTCAGGTGTCATCCAGCAACATGATAGTTTGTATTATTATGATAAGTCTCTTTAGAGATGTTGATTTCTTTCTAGTGGAGACTTGTCTTGCCGAGGCTTTGCTAGGCATCTCTAAGACATCGAACCTGGGAGGTCTGTAATAATTAAAACAACTCAATTTAATGTTCCCTCAAGAGATACCTCTCCGCCGATGGCGGACTCGGAATGACAATCCTCAAATCGAAAAGTGTTTATTTAATTAAATTCTCTGCAATGTAAATAACAAATAAAACACCAATTTATCGGAATAATAAAAAACGGGTTGAGGAGTCTTTTATTAAAGTACATTCCAAAAGGATCTACAACTTTATCTTCTTCGATTTATTTATCTGGTTAAGCTTTGGCGAAGTCTTTTTATCATTTAAAATAACCGGGTCATCATCGGGTCCAATTTTTTCATCGGGGAAATAGTTGCCAAAAATATTATAACATCTGCCGGCAGCCTGGTAAATTTTCCAGGTAAGCCGGTTGCCAAGAATAATAATCGTTGCTTTTTCATCAGGCAGTCTTGCAAAGGCAGAATTGAAACCATGCCAGCGGCCGTGATGATAAATAATTTTTTTGCCATTGGGTAGTAGCATCATTCTCCAACCCAATCCATAATTATGAACGGATGGTTTTTCAAAACTGTAGGGTGTAAATGCAGAATCCAATAATTCTTTTTTAATAAAATTGCCGGCGTACAATGCCTGGTCCCATTTTAATAAATCCCTTGGTGTAGAATAAATATTTTTATCGCCATAGGTTCCTTCCAGGAAATCATTTTGATACGGAGTGCCGTTGTTTAAATACGAGCTGATCACGTTTGCTGAATCATTCCAGGTAAAAACAAAACTATTTTTCATTTGCAGTGGTATAAAAATAGTTTGCTGCATATATTCAGGGAAAGACTTGCCCGAAATTTTTTCAATTATCAATGCAAGCAAAACAAAATTCGTGTTGGAGTAAGCGAATCTTGTACCTGCCTTAAAATCAGCATTGGGTTTTTCGGTTATTAAAAAATCCAGCACATCGGGGTTATAAACCATTTTCTTTTTATCTCGTTTGCTGTTGGATATAAAATAAATATAGTTGGGTATACCACTGCGGTGACTGAGCAACATTTTTACCGTTATTGAAGCATACGGAAATTCAGGAAAGAATTTTTGCAAACTGTCATCAAGGTTAAGTTTTCCCTGCTCCACTAATTTTAAAACTGCAATGCCCGTAAATGTTTTAGAAGTGGATGCAATGTGAAAGGGTGTTTCAGCATTTAAAGAATCTGTTGTATTTAATTTTTTTAATCCCTGGTATTTTTCATAGAGAATAGTTCCGTTTTTAGCAATCAGAATTCCACCATTAAAATTTCCATTTAACAAACTGGTATCAAATAGGGTAGAAATTTCACGATATAATTTTCTGAATTCATTCTTTTCTATTTTTTCCGGTGTGGGTGGATAATAAAGAAGCGAATCTTCTTCAGTTGGTTTTTTCGTTTCTGAGGGAAGTCCGCAACCTGAGAGTAAAAGAATAAATAAATAAGCAGGGAATATTTTTTTTACAAAATTATTTTTCATTGGCTTCAAAAATAGGGTTGAAATCTTATAAACCCTAACAGCCGTTTTGAATTTTTATCAACAGTTATCTGCATCTTTGCGCCACAATGGAAGTAGTAAAAACAAGTTACCCCAAAGACCGGATTAAAATTCTTTTTCTTGAAAATATCAGTGACAAGGCTGTAAAAAATTTCAAGCAGTATGGCTATGCCCAAACGGTGAAAATTTCAAAAGCACTGACAGAAGAAGAACTGATAAAAGAAATTAAAGACGTTCATATTCTTGGAATCCGTTCCAAAACGCAGATCACAAAAAATGTGTTGGATGCTGCAAAAAAATTACAGGCAATCGGTTGTTTTTGTATTGGTGTAAACCAGGTAGATTTAAGAGCAGCAACAAAAAATGGTGTAACAGTTTTTAATGCGCCGTATTCAAATACAAGATCTGTTGCCGAGTTAGTGATTGGCCTATCTATTATGCTCATTCGCCGCATACCCGATAAAAATAAAGCTGCACATGAAGGTGTGTGGATGAAAGATGCAAAAGGAAGTTTTGAATTACGTGGAAAAACAATGGGTATTATTGGTTATGGAAATATTGGAACGCAGGTAAGTGTATTAGCGGAAGCGATTGGCATGAAAGTAAAATTTTATGATGTGGAAACGAAATTGCCATTGGGCAATGCCGAGGATGCTAAATCATTAAAAGAACTATTAAGTAAATCGGATATCGTTACACTTCATGTGCCTGAAACAACAAGCACAAAAAACCTGATTAATAAAACGAACCTGAAACATTTTAAAAAAGGAGGCATTCTGATAAACTATGCAAGGGGAGAAGTGGTAGACCTGGATGCATTGCGTAAATTTATTTTGGACGGGCATATTGGTGGGGCTGCTATTGATGTATTTCCATGGGAGCCCGAAAAAAATGGCGATCGTTTTCAATCACCTCTGCAAGATTTACCAAACGTGATTCTTACCCCGCATATCGGTGGCAGTACCGAAGAGGCTCAGGAAAATATTGGTGAAGATGTAAGTGTAAAACTTTTTAATTTTTTAGAAAAAGGAATCACATTTGGTTCGCATACCGTGCCGGCACTCGCATTGCCACCACAGGAAGGCACCCATCGCATTCTGCATATACATGATAATGTACCGGGTGTACTATCTGAAATTAATACTGAACTTTCTAAACATAAGATTAATATTCTGGCACAGTATTTAAAAACCAATGAGGAAATTGGTTATGTAGTCCTCGATATTGATAAACAAATTTCCGGAAAGGCATTGCAGCTGCTCCGGGAAGTAAAGCATACAATTAAAGTGCGGCTTCTTTATTGAAAATTTAAGATTGCAGATAAACCGTTCACATTGCTAATTGCTAGTTGTTTTTCCCAATCAAGTAAGTGATACAATTGCTTATGCTTTACATTTGCCACCGCTAATCAGAAACGAAACAATGTATACGATTAAAATAAATTTTGAGGAAAAGGGAAAAGAGCCTGTTATTATTTCAAATGTAGAAGCTGGCGATGCAATACTGGAAGTGGTTTTGAAAAATGATATTGAACTGCATCATAATTGCGGCGGTGTATGTGCTTGCACTACCTGTCATATTTATATCAATAAAGGGGATGAGCACCTGGAAGAACTAAGTGATAAAGAAGAAGATTTTATTGACCGTGCTGCAAATCCAAGATTAAATTCAAGATTGGGTTGTCAGTCTTTATTATTAGAGGGTAGTGGCGAAGTGGAAGTAACTATACCAGATCAAACACAATTTTTAGGAGAATGAGGTGATTTGGAGATGTGAGGCTTTGAGAATGGAATTCATGATGCTTTGAAAAACTTGCAATCTAAAATATTAAATAATATCAGTGCATATGCGAATCCGCAAATCTGCACATCTGCACATTAAAACTATGGCACATTTTGAACCACCGATAAACTGGGGCGACTACGAGGACATCGCATTAAAATTATACGAACGTTTTGGCGATGAATTTAATGAAGGGAAAATTTATCGAATCCGTTTCACCGATTTATTGGAATGGGTTCTGCAAATTCCAAACTTCCTTGGCACCCGCGAAGAAAGCAATGAAGGTCATCTTGAAATGATACAGAGTAGTTGGGTATATGAGTGGAGAGATGCTCAGAAGTAATGGGCCAATTTCCAAATTTGCCGCTGTGCAAATAAGAGCTCAATATTTCCGAAACTAATTGGCATATTTGCACATCTGCACTTTAGCAAATTATTTTATGAACGTATTAAGTCTTTTTAAAAAAATAACAACTTTCGTTTTTGATGTTGATGGCGTACTTACTGATGGAACTGTATTAGTATTACCCGGCGGCGTGCAGGCAAGACAAATGCATATCAAAGATGGCTTTGCATTGCAGATGGCAATTAAAAACGGATTTAAAGTTGTGATTATATCAGGGGGAACTTCCGATCCGGTGGTTGATCGTTTAAAAAAACTCGGCATTGAAGAAGTTTTCATGTCTATCTCCGATAAGAAAAAATTTCTTGATTCTTATTTGGGAAAGCAAAATCTTAAATGGGATGAATTGCTTTATATGGCAGATGATTTACCCGATCTGGAAGCCATGAAATTTTGTGGTGTAAGTGCATGCCCTGCAGATGCTGTAACCGAAATAAAAGATATAGCACATTATATTTCATCAATCAATGGCGGCTTTGGATGTGTGCGGGATATAATAGAAAAAGTTTTGAAAGTACAAAGCAAATGGAATTATGGAACGGATGTGGTTAGTAGGTGAGGAGTACAGTGATTGGTAACCTGCCTGCCGGCAGGCAAGGTTTGGAATTGGTAATTAGTAATTGGGAGAGTTACAAATCTAAACCTCAAGCTGCCGGCTGACTGTCAAATTCCAAATTCCTTATTCCAAATTCCGTTCTCTCTAAGTATCTTTCCAAAAAATAAACTAACTGCATGAGATTGATAGCTGCCTTT
>JANLSA010000462.1:0-10910 GCA_031362085.1 Bacteroidota bacterium
TGCATCAATATAACTTTTCATGCGTTTACCTGCCGCAGTGCCGGGTATAGTATCTTTCACAGATTCATTCCTTTTTGGTTTTTCACTTTCAGCAATAACCTTTGTTGCAAGTATTTTATTAATCCAGTCAGTATGTTTAGAAACTCTTGTATAATAATCCTTGGCACCATAAGTCGCAGGGCCGTTCTTACCATCTTCACCAACAGAACTTACTCCTGCTATATAAATTTTCTTATTTGCCTCTATAAAAGCCGGCCCTCCGCTATCTCCTCTTCCTGAAACACCTTCAAGGTATGTGCCGCCCGGTGGTTCTGTAAAGCTCATCATGATAAATTTTTCATCTGCTTCATCTACTATGTTTGTTGCAGCTCTTAACGTAAAATCAGTTATCCATTCGCCGCCCTGTCCAGTTCTGGTATCGCCATGCCCTACTAATAATATGTTTTTACCCTTCTCATCCGTTTTTTTATAAATGGCAACAGGAGTTACTCCCGAAACAGGCGTTGAAAGATGTATTAATGCAATATCATGTGGTCCCATATCCACCCATTTGGGATGAATAAATATTTTATCAGCTTTGTATTGCTTGCCTGCAAGTTCTATTGTTAAACTATTTAATCTTCCTTTAAACGAATTGGCAACATGTGCGGCAGTAATTAACCATTGCTTGCCAATAAGTGTTGCATCACCAGCTTTTGCCAATTTGCAAACCTGTTTAAAACTACTTGCTTTATCCAGATACTGCTTATCAGTTCTGTCATGCCTTTTTGTAATTGCAAATGCTGAATAAAATAGTAGCATACCAATAAGAAGGAAACTTTTTTTCATATAATTTCTGTTTTTTGTTTTTTTGTTAATAAAATATCACTTTCTATGCTTTACCAAAAGGCTTGCAAATAAATACTCTTCAATTATTTTTCATTCCATTTTTTTTACTTGCTGAGACTATCTAACCATTTTTCAATATCAGTAAAATCGGTGCCTTCTTTTTTAGCACTTTCTAATGCCAGCTTTGCATTTTCAACAGCCATTTGCTTATCGCCAGTTTTAAATAATAAGTGTGAATAGGTATCAAGGAATTCATAATGTGTTTCCTGAGCTATTGCTTTTTTTATCCATTGTTTCGCTTTTTCCAAATACCCTTTATCATTTACCTGCTCATAAAAATTAAAAGCAATATCATTGATTGTCCAAATGTCAACCGGGTTTACATTCTCCATAAGATTAACGGCACTTACACTATAATTTTTCCATTCCTTTTTGTCAAGATAATAATCCATTTGGGTTGTATAAATTTTCTGATTTAAATCATTTTCATTGGCTACTGCAACAAATTCTGCTTTACGTTTCAATAATTCTTTAAAATAAGGATGGTTAATATCTGTGATAAAAGATTTAATGAAAGTCCAGTTATCAGCATTTATGGAAAGCGGAATGGGATGAAGCTTTATATACTCATCCATTTCAGGCTGGCAGTATTTGGTGAAATAATAGGCTCTTAATTTTGCCAACATGTACTTCAGCATAAAAGCAGATTCTCTGTTGCCTTTATCATATTTATCTTTTAGTGAGAAAAGTGCTTGTTCAGGATTAGATGCTTCTTTGCCCAAGTTAATAAAACCATCAGCATTATCAACACCAGTTGAACCTTGTGCATGATGAGCAATTTCACCATTAAATTTAAAAAATAAAAACGAAGGATAACCTGTAATAGTGTATTTTTTTGCAAAATCAATCCCCTCTCCTTTTTCAACATCTATCCTATAAGGAATGAAATGTTCATTGTAATATTTTCCCACCACGGGTAAAGTGAATACGGTTTTTTCCATCATCTTGCATGGGCTACACCATACGGTATAGGCATCTACAAAAATGGGTTTATTCTCACTTACTGCTTTATCAAGTGCCTCTTTCCATGTTCCCTTAAAAAAAACAATGCCTGTATCTGCTGAAGTGATTTTACTGTTCTTAGCAGATGAATTGCTTTTGTCGGATAGATTACAACTCAATAATGAAATCAAACTAACTGATATCAAAAATGGAATTATTTGTTTCATTTTTTTGATTTTATTTTCAAAACGATTCAGCCAATTTCCCCATCTCCTCTTTCAATTTTATTTCAGATAACCAACGGCCATTTATCATTACTCCCACTCTTTGTTTTACATTCTCTACATTCAATAATGGATTAGCATTTAGCAAAAGCAAATCTGCTTTGTAGCCTTCTTTTATTATTCCAAATGGTTTGCTTGTGGCTACATATTTATTTATAAATTCTCCGGGAGTTTTAGTGCCGGCCATTAAAGCCTGGTAGGGTGTAAGTCCGCAGGCAATCATATTTCTTAAATCATCGTGTATAGCAAATCCATTTACTTCGCCAATCATAAACGGAGTATCCGTTCCTAATAATAAAGGCACACCAGCATCACTTAATTTTTTTGTAAACAGCTTTAGAAAATTATATTGAGCATCTATATTTCCCGGTCTTGTTGTAAAATCAAATTGCTGCCAGTTGGTATTTTTCCATTTGGGGCTTACATATTTCATTTCAGGCTTTGCAAGCATTTGTTGTAATACTGCAGGCTTGCCCCATTGCTTTGCTATAGTTTCGTAAGTAACTAAGTTGGGAGTAACATAAGCACCAGCATTTTTTGTATCGGTAACAGCAGATGGTATCAAAGATTCATCCGTTTGGTTATTAAAATATGCATACAGGTATTCTTCTGAATGTGCTATCATTACCTGTCCGCTTGTAAGTACACCTCTTATTCCCGATGCCCGTACTCCATGCCCAATAACAGAAATTTTTTTCTCTTTTGCTTTATTCATTAATGCAGTATAAGCATCCAGTGGAATACTGTTGTAAGCTTTTACAAAATCCCATCCGGCATTTTTTATTTCCTCCACTGCCTGCTCTGCTTCTGATGCTGTGGTAGCTAACCAACCTCTGCTGCCGGGACCATCTACAAACCCACTTGCAAAAATAGTTGGAGAAATAATTTGTTTATTGGCTGCTTCTGTTCTGAATTGCAAAATAGAAGAACCAGAACCCATGTTCAACACTGTAGTAACGCCATTAGCAACATAAGGCAGTATATCCTCTTTGTACCAAATATGGGTATGCAAATCTGCCAGGCCGGGCATCAGGTATTTTCCGGTTGCATCAATTTTAAAAACAGTATCAGGTATGGTAACAGATGATGTGGGTTCAAGTTTTGTTATAATCCCATTATGTGTAAAAACAGAATAGTCTTTTAGGGCCACATCATTTTCCATGGTAATTACATTGGCATGTAAAAACACAATGTCTTTGTATATATCCTGTGTTGGCAATCCATTCGGCAGTGAATCTTTTTTACAAGTGGCACTGCTAAGTATAAAATTTAGAAATAAAAAAGTAAATAATTTTAAGCTCATCCTATCATCTTTTAAAAATTTGTCCATTTTGCCCAACTGCCCAACTATAATTAATACCGTTACTGGTCGTTGCATAAATATCTCCCGAAAAAACCGGAGCTTCACTTGTCCAGGTAGTGCCCGCATCAGTTGTGTAAAATATTTTGCCGGTGCCCGCCATCATTCCATTACTGGCATCTGCAAATGAAACAGTATATAAATCGGTAGTGGTAATACCAGTAATTTTTTGCCAGGAAGTTCCCCCATTTAATGTTTTTAAAACTGTACCGCCAATACCCACAGCCCAACCGGTAGTTGCATTAGTAAAATAAACGCTTCTCAAATCATTTGTTACTCCACTTGTTTGGGGTGTCCAGTTAGTGCCGCCATTTGTTGTGGTTAAAATGGTACCGCCAAAACCTACTGCGTAAGCTACAGTGCTGCTTAGCATAAATACTCCCGGTAATTCAACCAATGTGCCGCTTGGCATAGCAGTCCAGTTTACACCTCCGTTAATTGTTTTCAACAATACACCGCCTTGTCCCGAAATCATACCATTGTTAGCATCTATAAATTGAACATGCACTAAATGCTGAGTGGTTCCACTTGTTTGCGATACCCATGAAGTGCCATTGGTAGTGCGGATGATTAACCCACTTTCACCAACTGCAGTGCCTGTATTTTCACCAGAGAAATTTATATCTCTTATAAAACCGGTAATACCAGTCGTTAAAGGAGACCATGCAGTTCCAGAATTAATAGTTTTTAAAATTTTACCATTAATGCCGCATGTATAACCTGTGGTTGGTGTAGGAAAAGATACTCCCAATAGCACATCTGTTGTACCACTTGTTTGTTTAGTCCATTTTACAGATGGAACTGGAATTGGTGCAGAGGTTGGACCCTTGGAACACATTTGAAGCATGAATGCTGTTAACAATAAAACTAACATTTGAATGATTGATTTAAGTTTCATAAAACATTTTAAAATTGACAAGCAAATTATAACTGATATGTGCTAATAAGTTTATAAAATAGAGAAACGACAGAAACAATAGAGCAACTACGAGTGTATTCATTCTCTTGATCTGAAATTTGCAGTTGCTATTTGACTAAATTTGTGTTTAAGAAACGCTATAACAAACTATGACCAATATAATAAACAAGTGGGCAAAGAATTGGGTCTTTTATCATATACTATTTTGGATATATTCAATTTTTGTTTTTTCATGGGATTTAAGAGAATATATTCCTTATGATTTAACAGGTTACTTTTCCAGTATATTAATAAGGCTCACATTAAAGGTTTTTTTAATTTACTTCAATCTCTTTTTATTAATACCGAAAGTTTATGTGAGAAGCAAATTTTTATACTGGATTTTGCTACTTTTTTCTATCCTTATTTTTGTAATTTATTACAGAAATACATATTTCATGACAACTGATTTTGTAGGCGAAACTATTATTTCGTTTCGTATAGATTTCTATTTTTCAAATGCATTTATTGCAATTACGACTTTACTTTATTCGTTTTTATTTAAGTTTCTCCAGGGATGGTTTGAACAGGAGAAAAAAATAAGTCAGATTGAGGTAGCCCAATTAAGCACTGAATTAAAATATTTACGGGCACAAATAAATCCGCATTTTCTTTTTAATACCCTGAATAATTTATACGGGTTGGCTTTAAAAAAATCGGACAAAACACCTGAAGTAGTAATGCGTTTATCGGAAATTATGGATTATATGCTTTATGAATCAAACGAGTCTAAAGTACCATTAAAAAAAGATGTTGACAATCTGATTAATTATATTGAAATTGAAAGAATAAGACAGGGCAATAATGCAAAAATAGATTTTACGATAAATGGTGAAATAAAAACTCAAAAAATAATTCCATTGTTAATGCTTCCCCTTTTTGAAAACGGCTTTAAACATGGTGTAAATAAAGAATTGGCAAATGCATTCTTAAGCGGCCACATCGAAGTAACACAAACATTTATTGAGTTGACTGTTACAAACAATAAACCAATTGTGCCAGCAGAAAAAGATGACGGGCATGGTATCGGCTTGCAGAACCTGAGAAAAAGGCTTGAACTTTTTTACCCGCAAAAGCATAAACTTTCTATTGTACAAAAGCCGGACAGTTATAAAGTTTATTTAAAAATTGAATTGATATGAGTTACAACTGTATCATAGTAGATGATGAACCAATTGCGCATGATATATTGATTCAATATATTTCCAAAAACGAAAGATTGCTAATTACCGGTCAATTTTATAATACATCAGATGCAGCCTTATATTTAAAAAACAATACTGTTGATCTTTTATTATTAGATATACAAATGCCCGGTGTTGATGGAATTAGTTTTTTACAATCATTAGAGATCAAACCCATAACAATTATGACAACTGCTTTCCGTGAGTTTGCACTGGAAGGGTTTGATTTAGGCGTGATGGATTATTTAATTAAGCCCATAAAAGAAGAACGTTTTGCGCTGGCTGTTAACCGGGCAATTGAATTCCTTGATCTGCAAAAAAATAATGAAAGCCTGATAGAAGAAGCCAATGCTAAAGAAATAAAATCGTTTGTAATTAAATCGGGCACCAAATTAATTTCATTACCAATCGATTCTGTTACACATGTTCAGGGGCTGAAAGATTATGCTATTATTTTTTCTGGTGAAAAAAAATTTGTAATAAAAGGTTATATAAAAACGGTTGAGTCTATTTTACCCAAAGGTTTTTTTACAAGAGTACATAAATCTTTTATTGTAGCAAACAGCAAAATAAAAATCATTAATAGAAACAGAATTGAATTTGAAAATTACCAGATTCCCATTGGAAGAATGTATAAAAAAGTGGTTGATGCGCTGATGTAAAATTATTTTACTGTTTTATTTACCCATCCAATCAATGTATCAATATACCCATCTGCTAAGTGCGTTATTAAAGGCATTTGTTTTTTTGTGAAATCTTTGCCAGGCACCTTCATCATCATGTGATTTGCGTTTTCAAACAATTTAAAGGTTGCGTTTGTCGAAGGAATTATTTTTTGCATTAAAGGTAACTGGGTTTTAGAATCAGTAGAAATATCATGCTCTGCATAAAGAACTAATACCGGGCATTTTAAGGATTGTAAAGCAGGGGTAGCATCATAATAGCCATTCTCCTTCCAGAATATGTTATCTGGCAAACCGCCTCCGGTGAGTTTAAACCATGGCTTCTTTTCTGCATCAGGAAGAATAGAGCTTTTGTATTCATCAATACCCTTTCCCAAAATACCTACCTCATATTTTATCTTTCTAAATTCATGAATTTCTTTGACAGCCTGTTCACCTTCGCCACGGATACGAAATTCTTCATCTCCAGCATATATAGTTTCCTCTACCGGTGTAACTGCATTGGCAGCACTAATTATACAGTAATTAATTTTATCAGGTTTGAGGGAATAAGCTAGTGGCACTACCCATCCTCCCTGGCTATGCCCGAAAAGTCCAATCTTTTTAGAATTTATTTCCGGTACATCTGAAACTGTTTCAACAGCTGCTAATAAATCATATGCATAATCGTTAAAGGATGCACGCCACTCTTTACCCAAAGATTCCCCGCAACCCCGTTTATCAAATATGAAAGATGCAATGCCATTTGATGCAAATAAGTAAGCAAGCCCCCTGCTTGCTTCACGGGTTTCCTCACCCGATCCATGTGTTTGTACAACTACAGCAAAAGGGCCACTGCCGTCAGGCAAAATTAATTCACCAACTAATTTCTGTTTCCCGTTTTTAAATTCCATTCTTCTTTCTGTAAGTTTTAGCTTTTCAGCTCTTATCTCATTGTCATCATTATATTTTATAAGGATGATGTTTTTTTCGCCATCTGTTGTAAAACTTATTCTTCCAATAGTTTCTTCAGTATTACCCAATGTTTTCCCGATAAGTAAATTATTTCCTTCGGCTTTCAGGCCAAACACACGTCTATCGGAAAAGAAAAGCCCCATACCTGTACCAAAGGGTGCAATGGATATTGACAGGTTGTTATTTGTTTTATAAATACCATTTACAGAGTTTGAAGTTTGAGATTTACAGTTTAAAATAAATCCGCAGAAAAAAAGTGTACCGATAATTAATTTTCTCATGACTAAAATTTTATTACCTGATGACGATTATCTCATGAAAAAAGTTACATATACACTATACGATTGTATAACCACCATCCACTATTAAATTTAAACCTATGGCAAAAGAAGATTTATCAGAGCAAAGCCAAATAACCGCATCTGCAATTTCTTCAGGGATTGCTAACCTGCCAATGGGGTGTAATGCTGCAATTCGTTTTAGTTTTTCTTCATCACCTTTATCCACCATCGGAGTTTTGGTAAATCCAGGGCTTACTGCATTAATACGTAACCCGGTAGCCGCATATTCTAATGCAGCATTTTTGGTTAATCCCAGCACGGCATATTTAGAAGCAACATAAGCCGAATCATTTTCAGAAGCAACGGTACTCAGCAAGGAAGCACAATTAACAATAGCTCCTTTCCCCTGTTTTAGTATATATGGTATTTCATATTTCATACATAAGAAAACACCACGCAGATTTATTGCCATTACTTTGTCCCAATCTTCTGTTGGATAGTTTTCTACTTTTGCAAACTCACCACCAATACCTGCGTTATTATAGGCAAAATCGAGACGCCCATATGCAGTAATAACAGTTTCTATAGATCTCAAAATACTTACTTCATCTGCCGTATCACACCAAACATAAATGGCATTGCCTCCCTTACTTTGTATTGTTTGTGCTATTTCAAGACCATCTATCCTGTTCGTATCAAGTATTGCAACGCTTGCACCCTCTTCAACAAATTTTAAAACGGTTGCTTTTCCAATACCTGATGCTCCACCGGTTACGATGGCTACTTTTCCTTTGAACATAAATTATTATTATTATTAATACTTCCTTCATGCAATATAGAAAATTTGTCATTTACGAAGTATTCGTGTAAATAAAATAGATTAACGACGAAGAAAATGGATGTATCGTATTACTAAAATTTCTGAAACCGCACTTCTTTTTCCTATTCAACGCTTATTTTATTGATTTAATAAAAATCCTTGCTTAAATCTTATTTCAATTTTCTCTGTATTAATCCATTCATTTAATGGATTACCACTTAATACAAGGAAGCTGGCTTCATAACCCGGCTTTAAGAACCCAATCTTTCTTTCAGGGAAAATAGATTGTACTGAGTTTTCACACCAGAGTTTAAGTAACTCAAGATTGGTAAATACATTTAATTCCCGGATAGCTTTTATTTCTTCTACCGGCGAATCACTGTGATCACTTCCTATTGCAAGCTTAACTCCATATTTTTTTAACAGCAGTAAATTCTTTTTCTGATTTTCAGCTACAATTGGTAACAGGCTTTTATCTTCTACCAATGTTTTTGTCATAAGTGTAGTAACAACAAAAACTTTTTTGGCTGCAGCAAGTTTTGCATCTGCATCTGTTAAAATATATCGGTTACTGTATGCAGCATCAAATAAATAAAAGCCCGGCATATGAGCCAGTTCATCAACGCCTGCATTAATAGCCGTTCTGAAATCAAATGCAGTTTCCACATGTACCGCTACCCGTAATCCTGCTTTATGTGCTTTAGCAACGATGATTGGCAATAATGCAGAATTAAGGCCTGAACGAAGTTTATATTTTGATGGTGGAGATTGCTTACCATAATCTTCTGAGTTAGCCAAATAGGTTTTAATAAAATTGGGTTTGTCGGCAAGTATCGCAGGCCATTTATCCTTCAAATCTTTTTCGCTGTCGATTGTATAATAGGCTTTGCTGTTGAACCAACCTCTTTCTGTTTTACCAGTCATAGATTCTATACTTGGACGTATCTGGTCTTCAAACATAGTCATGGGATGACCTTCACTTGCAGTTAACCCTCCATTAGCAAAACTTGCATCTAAGCTTGTTGGTTTATTGATTTTATCAAACAGGTTTTTGGTAAACATTCTTACATTGTTGGGGTTCTTTACATAGAATACACCGTCTTTTAAATAGCCATTAATAATTTGCTCTGGAGGCGCACCCACACCTTCCAAATGATGCGTATGAGATTCACTAAAAGGGGGGACAACAAATTTATTTTGAAGGTCAATGACAGAATCAATTACTGATGGCCTGGCAGTAATGAAATATCCATCTTTTACATACATGGTTTTTAAAACAAATTTCTTTCCGTCAAACCATTGACCATTTTTAAATTCATACGATTTGCTTTTTGTTGCAGCAGGCTGGGCAATTACCGGATAAATAAAGAAAGAAAAAATAAAAATGATAATAATTTTTTTCATAACAAATTTGCCTTTTTTTAAAGTGAGTTTAATGCTTCTTTTGCTCCTTTGTTTTCAGGATTCATTTCTAAGCTTTTTGAATAAAACAATTTTGCTTTTATTTTATCCCCTTTTTTCAGCCAGGCTTCTGCAAAACTATCCCAGGCATTACCGGAAAAAGGAAAAAGTTCTGTATTGAGTGCAAACAACTGGATTGCATCATCTATTTTATTTTCTTCAACCAATTTATAGCCCATGGTGTTTATTTCTGCCTCCGTACTTGCAGGAAAAACAACTCCTTCAGACTTAGCCTGCCTGTAGGCTGCAAACGCTGCTATAAATTTTCCCTCATTTATCATTTCAGGAAGAGATTGATAACTATCCTGCAATCGCATTAAGGTATCAATTCCGGCGCCCCATTTGAGATAAACTTTCTGAAATTGGTTTCCTTTCTTTTTTGAAAAACGCAAACTCACCAATCCATTATTGGCAGTAAATGAATTACTGCTTAATGCATACAAATCATTTCTTGCAAATATTTTGTATGCCATTACTTCATACAACAACTTTCCCGATTCATTTTTAATAGTCAGCGTTTTGTCAGAATCATAATTATATCTTCCGGTGAATGATGAATAAGCCATAGTATCCATTAAGAAATTATTTTCAGCAGCAATTTTATAATCATTAATAATGGCAACAGCAGGGTCTATATTTTCTTTCCAGCTTTTATAGCTGTATTGAACAGGTAAGGTTGGTGTTATTTGCAAGCGATGGTCCTTAGCAAAACTTTGCTGGTGATACTTAGATGATACCTGTATTACTAGTTTGGAATTCGGCAACATAAATGTTTGTACATCTCCACATTGATTAGGACCACTTCCGGAAGGTTCACCAACTAAAATGGTTTTGGTATTCCGCTCCAACGAAGAAACAAATGAAATGCCTGCTGAAAATGTTTGCCGCCCGATTAAAGTAAACAAAACACCATACTGATTAATTTTTGAATTGCCACAGAGTAAATTAACCAACGGCCCCATCGTGCTGTTATCGCCACCATTACAACTCCTTGTGTCTACAATAAATTTTTGCACCTCATTTCTATTTATAAAATCATTCAGTTCTGTAGCAAAATCTTTTATAGAAGGGCTACCTTGCTGGTTATTCACCTGG
>JANLSA010000495.1:0-4719 GCA_031362085.1 Bacteroidota bacterium
GATGATGCGTATGCTGGTGATGTAGTTGGTTTGTTTGATACAGGTAATTTTAAAATTGGTGATACATTAACTGAAGGAGAAAATTTTTATTTCACCGGTATTCCTTCTTTTTCTCCGGAGATATTTAAAGAAGTGGTGAACAAGGACCCGATGAAAACAAAACAACTGGAAAAAGGGTTGTTGCAATTAACTGATGAAGGAGTGGCGCAATTGTTTACCCAGTTTGGCGGAAATAAAAAAATTATTGGTTGTGTAGGTGAATTGCAGTTTGAAGTAATTCAATACCGCTTACTGCATGAATATGGTGCTTCTGTTATTTTTAATAATCTTTCGTATTATAAAGCCTGCTGGCTTGCAAGCAAAGACCCGAAGAAGCTGGATGATTTTGCAAAATTTAAACAGGCATACATCGGTGAGGATAAAGATGGCCATATGATTTACCTGGCGCAGAGTGAATGGTATCTGAACACCGAGAAAAATAACAACCCGGATATTGAGTTTCATTTTACGAGTGAGATTCATAAGGCCCCCTGAGGCCCCCTAAATCTCCGCCAAGAGGCGGAGGACTTTTGAACATTACTATATTAGCTACATTTATTATATGCAGGACACTCATATTATTTTTGAAACAGAAAGGCTTTTAGTAAGGCGATACGCTTCATCCGATGGCGATAATATTTTTTCACTCGGTGGTAATGAGGATGTGATGCGGTATATCCGTGCCACACAAACAAAAGAACAAAGCGATGTTTTTCTTTTATACAATCTGAATTTATATCTCGATTACCCTCAGATGGGCCGGTGGGCTGTTAATGAAAAAGCTACTGGAAAATTTGTTGGTTCTTTCGCTGTCATATTTATTGAAGAATCTGAATTGATTCAGCTTGGATATTCGTTGCTGCCACAAGAGTGGGGTAAAGGTTATGCAACTGAATTGACAAAAGCCGGGTTGAAATATGTATTTGAAATAATGAAATTGCCTTTAATATATGCCGTTACTGAAACAGCAAATATTGCTTCGCAAAATGTATTGCTGAAAGCGGGGTTTATAAAAGAAATGGATTTTAAAGAAGGGGAGAAGGAGTTGATTCGGTTTATTATAAAAAATAAACTGAACCCGATATAGTATTTAATTTTTTGGTGAAACTCCAGTATAATTATGCGGTGTTATTTTCTTTAATTCTTTTCTAACCACTTCACTCACTTTTAGTTTTTCTATAAATTGATGAATTGCTTTTTTATCAATCGTTCCGTTTCCTCTTGTCAATTCTTTTAACGCCTCATAAGGCTTGGGATAGTTTTCGCGGCGTAGTATTGTTTGGATTGCTTCAGCCACTACCGCCCAGTTATTTTCCAGATCAGTATAAATTGCTGTTTCATTAATAACCAATTTCTCCAATCCCTTTTCTAAAGATCTTAAACCAATTAATGTATGCGAAAAGGGAACACCAATATTTCGAAGAACGGTTGAGTCCGTTAAATCTCTTTGCAGTCTTGATACAGGCAGTTTTGCAGAAAGATGTTCGAAGATGGCATTGGCTAATCCGAAATTTCCTTCAGCATTTTCAAAATCAATCGGGTTTACCTTATGTGGCATGGCACTACTGCCTACTTCTCCGGCTTTTGTTTTTTGTTTAAAATAATTCATGGAAATATAAGTCCAGGCATCCCGGCATAAATCAACCAGGATATTATTGATGCGCTTCATACAATCAAATGCCGCTGCCAGGTTATCGTAATGTTCTATCTGCGTTGTAAATTGCTGACGTTGCAATCCTAAACCGGAAACAAATTCATTTGCAAATTTTATCCAATCTGTTTTAGGGAAAGCTACATGGTGTGCATTGAAGTTGCCGGTAGCACCACCAAATTTTGCACTGAATGGAATATTGATAAACTGTTCCACCTGGTTTTCTATTCTTTCTACATAAACCATTATTTCTTTTCCCAGGCGGGTAGGGCTTGCTGGTTGTCCGTGTGTATGCGCAAGCATGGGAATATCTTTCCATTCCTTTGCCAGCAATTTTAATTGTGTATTTAAATTTAACAGCATGGGTAAATATTCATACTCCACGGAATGTTTCCATAACAAGGGAATTGCCGTATTATTTATATCCTGCGATGTTAATCCAAAATGAATCCATTCAATAGCGTCTTTGCCACCACAATTTTCTAATTAATTTTTTAAAAAATATTCTACGGCTTTTACATCATGATTGGTGGTGTATTCAATTTGTTTTATTTCCTGTGCATCTTCCTGCCCAAAATGTTCTGCCAATTTTTGTAAATGCTTTACCGCTTTGCCCGGGAGTTTGAAAAATTTTTTCTTTTCAAGAAACAACAGATATTCAATTTCAATATGAACCCGGTATTTCATTAAAGCATATTCAGAAAAATATTCGTCGAGGTGCTGAACCTGTTTTCGGTACCGGCCATCAATTGCACTGATTGCCGTAAGCGGGGTTAATTCCATGAGTTGATTTTAATAAGTGGTAGCTCTTTATCTTTGGCACAAAAATACTTCAATTGGATAAGATTAAGGTAGGCATTGTAAATTATCTCAACACAAAACCATTGATTTATGGATTGGAAAGAATGCCGGTAAAAGACCGGATAGAACTGGTGGAAGATTACCCGGCAAGGCTGGCCGATATGTTGCTGAACGACGAAATAGATATTGGGCTTATTCCCGTTGCTGTATTACCCAGAATTCCTGATTATAAAATTGTGGGAAATTATTGTATTGCTGCAGAAGGCGAAGTGGCTTCAGTTTGTCTCTTCAGTGAAGTGCCCATGCATGAAATAAAAAAAATCTATCTCGATTATCAAAGCCGTTCTTCCGTAGCCTTATTAAAATGGCTGATGAAAGAATATTGGGGATTGGATGCAGAATTAATTCAGGCGACCGATGATAATTATCGAAATGAAATAAAGGGAACAACAGCGGGACTGGTAATTGGTGACCGTGCATTGAAACAAAGAAAAATTTCAACCTTTATTTTCGATTTAAGCTCGGAGTGGAAAAAAATTACCGGTCTGCCATTTGTATTTGCCGTTTGGGTAAGTAAAAAAGAATTTTCAGAAGAGTTTACCAGATTATTTAATGAAGCCAATGCAATGGGACTTGATTATTTAAATGAAATTGCTGCAGCACAAAATTTTAAAGAATTTGATTTGGAAAAATATTATCGTCTTCATATCAGTTATCAATTGGATGAGAATAAACGAAAGGGGATGGAGTTATTTCTTGAATGTATTAAAGCCGGGTAAATAAATTCCCAAAATTAAATTTTAAACCAACTGGAAGGAATCAGGTCCTGGGTATTCATTTGTTTTGTATTAAACCATCTTTCCGGGGCAATCACTATTTTTTCTTTATTGCTATTCAACCAGGCTGCCCACCAGCTAAAACTGCTATTAGCAATAATATTATGTTTGCATTGGCTCATCAGGTAAAAATCTTCTATTGCTGTTTTTGATAATTCCCCGGATACATAGACTTTATTTTCAATCTTCAGATTTTCTTTTACCCAATTCATATCATCTGAAAAAATATAAAACACCGCATCAGGAAATTGCTCTAAAATTTTGTCAATAGCTTGTTGGTAATAAGCTGAACTTAGGATGCCATGCATTTCTAAAATTGCGGGGTTTGTATAATCGCCACGACGGATATGTATTGAAACAGATTCAATTTCTTTTAACGTTGCCGCCAATGGAGTTACATTCATTATCTGTTCCTGCTTGATTGTAAACTCTTTTCTGATTATTTCAGCAATGGGTAAAAAATATTTTTCACTTTGCCAATAGCCTTTCAGGTAAACATCCGCAGCGTGGTTAAAAAAATTTTTATCAAAATGAAAGAATGGCTGCCGGTAAACTTTTTTCAAAGATGATGGTAAAATCCGGTCTCTTATTTTTCCAATAAATGACCGGTTGGTAAAATGCGTAACCAGCTCATCATTTGCAAATTCACATTTTGTATTAAAAAAGGAAAGTTCAAAATTGCGAAGTCTTTCCTGATTGTAACTGCTTACATCCAATTGAAGTCCGGTATTTTTTCTTAATGCTAAGCTTTTTCCAGCTGCATACTGAAAAAGTTGGTTGCCCAATCCGCCTGATATTTTTGTAATAATCATTTTTTTCTGGCAAAAACCTGTATTCCGTAACAAAGCAATTCTGATGAACCTTTATCTTTTTTGGATAATCGCTGTAGCACGAAAAGATTCAGGTGAATAATTATTTTTTCCAGGATATTAATTTTTCTATCTGAATATTTAAGTGCAATTCTTTTTATTCTTCTGCTTTCCTGTGCCATGAATTCAAAATAATTTCCATTCAGTTTCAGTTCTTCTATTTCAAAGCCATTGTCAGGTAGATGCTTTTCATAAAAATAGCGATTGAAGCCAGATGCAAAATGGTACGGAGCAAAATGGGTTAAGCTGGCAAACGGAGCCGTTAATAATAAGTAACCACCGGGTTTTAATAAACGGGTAAATTCCTTAATTGCAGCAATCGGATCGGGGATATGTTCAAATACTTCTGTACACATAATTGCATCTACCGATTGATCGGGTAGGGGAATGGAAGTAATGTCTGAAACTAGATCCAATTTTGTGTTGTCCCAATTTCCCTGTTGTAAACCATTGCTGCCGGTGCCGTCATACTGTCCAAAATCCTGGGCAATATATTTTAAGTGTGTACAATATTTTTTAAACT
>JANLSA010000523.1:0-9439 GCA_031362085.1 Bacteroidota bacterium
GAAAGACAGCGTATAACGATTGCAAGAGCCGTTTTAAAAAATCCCCCCATATTAATTTTGGATGAAGCCACTTCATCACTTGATACAGAAAGTGAACGTTTGGTGCAGGATGCAATAAATAATTTGATGAACAACCGTACATCTATTGTAATTGCACACCGCCTCAGCACCATCCGCCATGCAGATGAAATAATTGTTTTACAAAAAGGGAAAATTGTAGAAAGAGGAAATCATGAACTGTTGCTGGAGAAAAATGGTTTTTACAGAAAATTGGTTGAGATGCAGGAAGTTCGATGATATGTTTAAAAAATATTCTTTTTACTTGATTTCACCTTAATGTAGTCTGATATAGCTTTGATTTCTAAATTTGATAACTCGGGAAATCCAATATGTCTTACTTCGTAACTGCTTTGCAGAGCTTTAACATACTCACTATTTTTTAAAGAAGATGGATCTTTAATATATTGATACAGCATTATCGAATCTTCCCAAGGACCTCTTTCAATAATATCTTTTAATGCAGGTCCAACTATTTTTACAGTTACTGAATGGCAAGAAGCACATTTGCTTATGAAAAGTCCTTTACCTACACCCTGTACATCCGTATAGTTTTCATTCATTACGTAATCATCAACAACAGCATCCGATTTTGTTACACTTTTACATTTAATTCCGTCTGATACTAATACTATAACCAACCCAACAAAGAGGATCATGAAAGCAATTAGGATATAACGCATTGGGTTCACTTGCCTAAGTTACAAAACAAAAATCCTGTACAAAGCAGGATTCACTTATCTATTATCTATAAGTTATCATCTACTTCAAAACCTCTCTTGAAATCACAACTTTCTGTATCTCACTTGTCCCCTCACCTATTGTACACAGCTTAGCATCGCGATAAAATTTTTCTACCGGAAAATCTTTTGTATAACCGTAACCTCCAAAAACCTGTACCGCATCATTGGCAACTTTTACAGCTACTTCGCTTGCATAATATTTTGCCATTGCCGCTTGTTTCGTCATTTGCATACCCCGGTTTTTTAAATCGCATGCCTGTAAGGTGAGTAAATCAGCAGCAGCAATTTCTGTAGCCATATCTGCCAGCTTAAATGATATTCCCTGAAAGTTTGAAATCGGTTGATCAAACTGGTAACGTTCTTTCGAATATTTCAATGCGGCTTCATAAGCTCCTTTTGCAATGCCAATAGAAAGTGATGCAATAGAAATTCTACCGCCATCTAAAACTTTTAATGACTGCTTAAAACCATCACCAATATTACCTAACCGGTTTGCGTCTGATATACGGCAGTTATCAAAAATCATTTCGGCAGTTTCACTGGCACGCATGCCGAGTTTATTTTCTTTTTTACCCCCACTAAATCCCGCGGTTCCTTTTTCTACAACAAAAGCTGTTGCATTATTTTTTGTTCTCGGTTCGCCAGTACGGCAAATTACGACTGCAAGATTTCCGGTTATACCGTGAGTAATCCAGTTTTTGGTTCCATTAAGTACCCATTCATTACCATCTTTTACTGCTGTACACTTCATATTACCTGCATCGCTTCCTGTATTTGCTTCTGTTAACCCCCAAGCACCTATCCATTCTGCTGTTGCCAGTTTGGGTAAATATTTTTTCTTCTGCTCTTCATTTCCAAATGTCAAAATATGCCCGGTGCATAACGAATTGTGTGCTGCCACACTTAACCCAATAGATCCACATACTTTAGATATCTCTTCAATCACCGTTTTGTATTCGAAATAAGTTAAGCCCGAACCGCCGTATTCATGAGGTACCAATACTCCCATCATTCCTAATTTACCAAGCTCTTTAAAAATATGAACGGGAAATTCCTGGCTTTCATCCCAATCCATTATATATGGTCGGATATGTTGGTTAGCAAAATCCCTTGCTGCATGTGCTATCTGTTGTGTTATTTCTGACTGTTGAAAATTCATAAATGAGATTACTGTTTTTATCAGGTGCAAAGAAAAGGAATTTAAACTAAAACTAACAGATGTTAGGGTGACAGTTTTAATAATCGTTGAAATTAAGTTGCAATCCATCGTAAGCAAGATGAATTCCATCTGGCAACTCAGATTCAACTTCATCGTGCAATCCTAACTGGTGTGAGATATGCGTAAAATAGGCTGTAGGTATTTTTAATTCCTGAACCAGGTCAATTGCTTCACCTAATGTAAAATGAGCAATATGCGATTGCTTCCGCAATGCGTTTAAAACAATTACTTCACTACCTTTTATTTTTTCTTTCTCTTCAATATCGATTCTATTTGCGTCAGTGATATATGTAAATCTCCCAAAACGAAAACCTAATACCGGCATATTTAAATGCCAGGTGAGTATTGGAATAATTGGAATATC
This sequence comes from Bacteroidota bacterium, assembly GCA_031362085.1. GTDB lineage: Bacteria > Bacteroidota > Bacteroidia > Chitinophagales > Chitinophagaceae > VBAR01. The sequence goes on from JANLSA010000523.1 coordinate 2,384, forward strand.
GCCAATCATAAATGGTTCTGAGGAAATGGGGTTGATGTTCAGTTCAGGAATACCAGGATATTTATTTTTGGTAAAAGCATAATAAAACTCACGACGTAATGCTTCTTCTGTAAGTGCATTTGCATAAAGTTGCATTGGTTTTTTCATAAAATAATTAAAAGCCTTTACATCATCCAATCCGGCAATATGATCCTTATGTGGATGCGTAAATAAAACAGCATCTAATATTTTTAAATTAAGCTTTAGTAGTTGAGTTCTGAAATCAGGGCCTGTATCAACTATTAGGGTAGTTGTTGCAGATTGAACAAGGATACTACTCCTCAATCTTTTATCTTTTTCATTTTGTGAGTTGCAAACTTCGCATGGACAAGCAATCATCGGTACGCCTGTACTGGTGCCTGTGCCGAGAAAAATTATTTTAAGTGGGGGGCAACTCACAATCAAATGTAGAACTCAAAATGTAAAATATAAAATGTAAAATCTATTTATGATCGTCTTCGGCTTCAAGTTTAGAAACTAATCCTTTATATATTTTTTTTAATTCGTCTGTTAGCAATTCTGTATTAATTGTAAGTTGTGGAATTAAATCGAGCATGGTATTAATTCTTCCTTCGGTTTGAAAAAACTTATTTAACACCACTACTTTTTTTGCTTCCAGTATACAATACCCACTTTGAAAATTTCCTCTTTCATAGCGAAGTACATAGCCAGATGCTTCTACAATACTTTCTAATTTATCAAGTGTTGCTTGTGTGTATTTCATGCCCTGATCCGCCAAAGGCGGAAAGTTTAGCGTTTTATAATTTTAAATTTCTTTGCCCTGCGAAACTACATTATCGTCCCTTTACCAATTTTTTTATTTTCCACAAAATAAAGAAATATTGATCTAAGTTTTCCACCGAAAGGCGGAGACTGTGGTTACTTACTCTGCATCTTTATAACTGGCACTATCATTTCTTCCAAACTTACCCCACCATGCTGAAAAGTATTCTTATAATAATTTACATAATGATTGTAATTATTAGGATAGCATAAAAAATTATCTTCCCGAGCAAAAATAAAAGATGAATTTACTGCCGGCACCGGTAAACCAATTTCACTTGGATCACGAAAAGCAAGAACTTCTTTTGGTTCATAATTCAAATTGCGTCCATGCTTATACCGAAGATTTGTTGTAGTTAATTTATCCCCCACTACTTTACATGGGTTTTTTACCCGAATACTTCCATGGTCCGTTGCCAGTACAATTTTAATATTTTTATCTGCAATCTTTTTCAATGCCTGGTGCAGGGGTGAATGCTCGAACCAACTTGTAGTAATGCTGCGATAACTCATTTCATCTCCCGCCAGTTCTTTCAGTACTTCCATCTCCGTTCTTGCATGGCTTAGCATATCTACAAAATTGTAAACAATAACATTAATATCATAATTCAACAAATTGTGAATATTATTCTGCAGATCTAAACCCGCCTGATTGTTTGTAACCTTGGTATAAGAAACTTTTAAATCCCCTTTCTTCAATCGCTTTAATTGGTCCCGGAAAAATTTTTCTTCATGCAAATTTTTTCCACCTTCTTCCTCATCATTTTTCCATTCTGCCGGAAATTGTTTTTCTATTTCAGCTGGCATTAAACCGGCAAAAATTGCATTTCGGCAATATTGAGTTGCAGTGGGAAGTATTGAATAAAAACTATCCTCTTCCAGAATTCGAAAACTTTCTGCAAATATGGGTTGTATCGCTTTCCACTGATCAAAACGTAAATTATCAATCAACACAAAAAATAAGGGTATTCCTTTTTCAACATGTGGCAATACTTTATACTGAACTAAGGAGTGACTCATTACCGGTGCATTACTCGTTTTTGGATTTACCCAGGATGCATAATTTCTCGAAACAAATTTGAAAAACTCGGTATTCGCTTCTCCTTTTTGAGATTGCAAAATTTCACGCATTTCAGGGCTGTCACTCTTTGTCATCTCCAGTTCCCAATAAACTAATTTTTTATAAATATCCATCCACTCATTGTAGTCAGGATTGCTATTAAGCACCATAAATAAATTTCGAAACTGTTGCTGATAGGCTGTTGTCGTCTTTTCTCCTACTAATCTTTTGTTATCAATAATTTTTTTAAGGCTTAACCAGACCTGATTTGGATTCACGGGTTTGATCAGGTAATCGCTAATTTGTGATCCAATCGCATCATCCATTAAATTTTCTTCTTCATTTTTTGTAATCAACACAACCGGAATTGCACTGTTCACTTCTTTTATTTTTGCTAAAGTCTCCAATCCCGTTAGTCCCGGCATACTTTCATCCATCAAGACAACATCTACCGGGTTTTCTTTAACAAAATCGATTGCATCAAACCCATTCGTAACCGTATTCACTTCATATCCCTTCGCCTCTAAAAAAAGTTTTTGCGATTGTAAACTATCTATTTCATCATCCACCCAGAGAATTTTTGGTATTGCCATAATGTTATTTAAAATTTAAAATTGAGTATTTCAGATTGAAGAACAGTTGCTGAATTTTCAAAAGTAGCTTTTTAGTTTTATGGTTAGTACATTTGTTCCGCTTTACCAGGACTCCTTTAACAAACAAACAACAGCATGGCAGGCATTCGCAAAATTATCAACGATCCGGTTTATGGGTTTATTACAATTGACCATCCGTTGATTTTGCAAATTATCTCTCATCCCTGGTATCAGCGGCTGCGCAATATTCATCAGATGGCATTTGCACATCTTGTTTATCCCGGCGCCATGCACTCACGGTTGCATCATTCACTCGGTGCTTATCATTTAATGTGTAGTGCATTAAATGAATTAAAAAATAAAGGAACAGAAATAAATGCAGATGAAGAGCTGGGTGCAAAAATTGCAATCCTTTTACACGACATTGGCCATGGACCCTACTCACATGCTTTGGAATTTGAGTTGCTGAAAGACATTCATCATGAAGAAATTTCAATTCTGATTATGAAAAAGATGAATGAAGAATTGGATGGTCAACTACAAACGGCCATTGATATTTTTACCAACAATTATCCAAAAAAATTTCTACATCAGCTAGTAAGCGGGCAATTAGATGTGGACCGGATGGACTACTTAACAAGAGACAGTTTTTTTACCGGCGTGGCAGAAGGTGTAATTGGTTACGATCGTATTTTAAAAATGCTGGTAGTGTATAACGGTAATTTATTGATTGAAGAAAAAGCAATTTACTCTATTGAAAAATTTTTAGTTTCAAGAAGATTGATGTACTGGCAGGTTTACCTGCATAAAACAGTGTTGAGCAGTGAACGGATGCTGGTAAATGTAATACACCGGGCAAAAGAAATTATAACGAATGGCGGCGAATTAAATGCTGCAACAGACGCATTAAATTTCTTTTTACATCAATCTCAACATTCGGATTTTGAAAATTATCTGGAAACATTTTGCCGTCTCGATGATTTTGATGTGATGGCAACGATAAAAAACTGGTGTAATCATTCCGATAAAATATTATCTGCGCTTTGCCGTATGTTGGTTGAAAGAAAATTGCTGAAAGTAAAGCTCCAGGCAGAAATATTTGACGAAGCATTTATAGAATCAAAGAAAATGGAAGCAATGGAAAAATTGCAGTTGAGCAACGATGAAGCAAATTATTTTGTGTTTACAGGGGAAGCTGTAAATACAACTTATAATCCGAAAGATGAACGGATAAATATTTTATTTAAAGACGGAACGGTAAAAGATATTTCTCAGGTGGACAATGCACTTATTCATCAACATTTATCTGCCACTGTTAAAAAACATTACATTTGTTATCTTCGGGATTAGCGTTTAAGATTTATCAAAAAATAGTTTGACTTAAATTCTAAACCAAATACTTTAATCACTTATGACTTTTTCTGCAATACAAATAGCAACACTCATCAATGGTAAAATTGAAGGTGATGTAAATGCTTCTGTTTCTGCTTTTGCAAAAATAGAAGAGGCTAAAGAAGGTGAGCTCAGTTTTTTTTCAAATCCCAAGTACGAAGATTATTTATATACAACCGGAGCTTCTGTTATCATAATCAATAATGACTTTGAATTAAAGCAATCAGTTAAAGCAACTTTGATTCGTGTTCCGGACGCTTATTCTGCTTTTGCAGTATTACTCAGCAAATACCAGGAAATGGCTAAACAGCAAATGAGCGGAATACAGGAACCGGTATATATTTCTAAAACTGCTATGTATGGTAAAAATATTTTCATTGGAGCTTTTAGTTATATCGGTGAAAATGTAATAATTGGTGATAACACAAAAATTTACCCGAATGCATATGTTGGCAATAATGTAAAAATTGGAAGTAATTGTTTAATTTATCCCGGTGTAAAGATTTATCATGATTCTGTTATCGGAAACAATGTAATCATCCATGCAGGCACAATTATTGGCAGCGATGGTTTTGGTTTTGCACCTCTGGCAGATGGCAGTTATATAAAAATACCCCAGATCGGAAATGTGATTATTGAAGATGATGTTGAAATTGGAAGCAATACAACTATTGACCGGGCAACGATGGGTTCAACATTAATCAAAGCTGGAGCAAAACTCGATAACCTTATTCAGGTAGCACATAATGTAGAAATAGGGAATAGTACGGTTATAGCAGCACAAACCGGTATTAGCGGTAGTACAAAAATTGGTAACCGTGTTTTAATTGGCGGGCAGGCTGGTATTGTTGGTCATATAACTATTGGCGATGGAGCAAAAATAAATGCACAAAGCGGCGTAAGTAAATCAATGGAACCGGGTAAATCAGTTACCGGTTCGCCAGCATATGATATGACTGCTGCATTACGCAGTCAGGCCCTTGTAAGCAAACTTCCCGAAATGGAAAAAAGAATTCAGGAACTCGAAGAAATAATAAAACAATTGTTAGCCGAGAAAATTTCTTAGCTTTCTTACTAAATTCTTTCCAGCTATATTTGCCCTGCTTAACAAAAGAAAATGACTGAAAACTTCAATCCCGATAAACAACATACGCTTGGTTCATCAGTTAGTATTTCCGGTACCGGATTACATACGGGTATTTTAGCCGATATGACGTTGAAACCCGCCAATGCTGGTTTTGGTTTTCAGTTTCAGCGAATTGATCTGGATAATCAGCCAATCATTAAAGCAGACTGCGATTTGGTAACAGATGTAAGCCGGGGTACAACTTTAGAATCAAACGGCGCTAAAGTAAGTACGGTAGAGCATGTGCTTGCCGCATTAGTAGGTATGGGCGTTGATAATTGTTTAATAGAAATCAACGGACCCGAAATGCCAATAATTGATGGAAGCTCTCAGCCTTTTGTAGAAATAATAGAAGATGCAGGTGTGGTAGAACAAGATGCAGCAAAAGCCTGGTATAGTATTGACGAAAATATTTATCACTATGATGAAAGTAAAAGAGTGGAAATGGTGGCTATGCCTGCCCCAGAATATTCTGTTACTACATTAATTGATTTCAATAGCCCTGTATTAGGTACACAACATGCAGGATTAAAATCGATGCGGGATTTTAAAACAGAAATTGCACCCTGCCGCACTTTTTGTTTTTTACATGAACTTGAAATGCTATTGGATAACAATCTTATCAAAGGTGGTGATGTAAACAATGCGATTGTAATTGTTGATAAACCGGTAGATGATAAAGAATTGATCCGGTTACAAAAGATATTTAAAAAAGATAAGATCGAAGTAAAAAGTGAAGGCTATCTCAATAACCTGGAGTTACGTTTTCCCAATGAACCTGCCCGGCATAAACTCTTAGATGTAATAGGTGACCTTGCCTTAATTGGCTATCCTATCAAAGCAAGAATGATTGCCAACCGGCCCGGCCACAGCACCAACGTCGAGTTTGCAAAAAAAATAAAACAGTACATAAAAAAAAATAAGCACACGAAAGATGTGCCTGTTTATAACCCCACATTACCGGCAGTATATAACCAGCAGCAGATAGAAAACAAGCTACCGCACCGTTATCCATTTTTATTGGTTGATAAAATCATTGAACTCACCGATACAAAAATCATTGGCATCAAAAACGTAACATTTAATGAATGGTTTTTTACCGGTCACTTCCCCGGCAATCCGGTAATGCCCGGCGTATTGCAAATAGAATCCCTTGCCCAAACAGGCGGTATCCTTGCCATCAATCTAGCTGGCGAAGGAAAATATGATACTTACTTTTTAAAAATAGATAACTGCAAATTCAAACAGAAAGTAGTGCCGGGTGATACTATGATTTTGAAAATGGAACTGATGGCACCTATCCGCCGGGGTATTTGCGAAATGAGAGGTACAGTATATGTTGGGAACAAGGTATGTACTGAAGCTGATTTGGTGGCGCAGATAGTTAAGAATTAGTTCAAGTTGGATATTGAATTTTACCCCATTACTTCTTACTCAAATTCATCCTATTTTCAACAATTTTTCCTAAAAAACTACAATCCGGATAGGACTATTTTCTTATTCACTTTGGTGCAAAAAAAATAGCAAAATACCCCTATTGAAACCCGTATAAACAAAGCCATTTCCGTACATTCGCAAGCCTGTAAATCATATTCAAAAACTACAATCTACGGGTCTTATATGAACTCTGAGAATTTAGAAAAAATTATCCCAAAAGAAGGCTCTTACGGCGCAGATAGTATCCAGGTTTTAGAAGGATTGGAAGCAGTACGTAAACGACCCGCGATGTATATTGGCGATATCAGTGAAAAAGGTTTACATCATTTAGTTTATGAAGTAGTTGACAACTCCATTGATGAAGCATTGGGTGGTTATTGTAAAAATATTTCGGTAACCATTCACGAAGATAATTCGGTTTCTGTATCGGATGATGGTCGCGGTATTCCCACAGCTATACATACAAAAGAAAAAAGAAGTGCATTAGAAGTAGTAATGACGGTATTGCATGCCGGAGGAAAATTTGATAAAGGTTCGTATAAAGTTTCCGGTGGTTTGCATGGTGTGGGTGTTAGTTGTGTAAATGCATTGAGTAAAGATTTGCATGTAATCGTTTTTCGGGATGG
>JANLSA010000545.1:0-20680 GCA_031362085.1 Bacteroidota bacterium
TCAGGTAAAATAATAAAAGCATTCAGTAAAATGATTAAACCGGCTTTGGGGAAAACTCAGCCGGTTTTTTGTTTTTTAAATATGTGTAACCTATACTTTTGTAAGAATAATTAACAAACCACATTTCAGAATGGATAACACCTACCTCGACCTCGTAAAGCAAACTTTTAAATTCCCTCAGGAAGGAATAGAAGTGGAAGATGGAAATCTTACATTCAATGGTATTGATTTGAAAGCGTTGATTGCAAAATATGGCACGCCAATGAAAGTAAGTTATTTGCCAAATATTGGGATGCAGATTAAAAAAGCAAGGACCATGTTTGCGGCTGCTATCAAAAAACATAAATACGAAGGGAAATACAATTATTGTTATTGTACTAAAAGTTCTCATTTCAGTTTTGTAGTTGAGGAAGCATTAAAGCAGGATATTAATCTTGAAACTTCCTATGCTTACGATATTGAGATTATAAAAAAATTGTATGCAAAACGAAAAATTTCCAAAGACATCTATATAATATGTAATGGCTTTAAACAAAAAAATTATATAAGAAGAATTGCGGGTTTGTTGAATTCCGGATTCACTAACGTTATTCCGGTATTGGATAATAAGGAAGAATTGAGAGAATATGCAAAATCAGTAAAGGTTCCTTTTAAAGTGGGAATTCGAGTGGCTGCAGAAGAAGAACCTAATTTTCCTTTTTATACTTCGCGGCTTGGCATAAGGGCAAAAGATATTTTAGAATTTTATGTGGATCGGATCGAAGGATATGAAAGTAAGTTTCAACTCAAAATGCTGCATATTTTTTTAAACAAAGGGATAAAAGATGATATTTATTACTGGAGCGAATTGAATAAAATAATAAATCTCTATTGTCAGTTAAAAAAGATTTGCCCGGAACTGGATAGTATAAATATTGGCGGTGGCTTTCCGATAAAACATTCTCTGGGTTTTGAATATGACTATCAGTTTATGATAAATGAAATTGTTAGAAATATAAAAGTGGCATGTAAACGGGCAAAGGTTCCGATGCCACATATTTTTACAGAGTTTGGCAGTTTTACAGTTGGAGAGAGTATGGCACATATTTATAGTGTAATAGCTCAAAAAAATCAGAATGACCGGGAAACTTGGTATATGATTGATTCGTCGTTCATCACCACGTTGCCAGATACATGGGGTATTGGTGAAAAATTTTTAATGCTTCCGGTAAATAAATGGGATAAAGATTATCATCGGGTAGTATTGGGTGGTTTAACCTGCGACAGTCATGATTATTACGATAGTGAAGAGCATATCAATGAAGTGTTTCTTCCAAAAGTTGATAATGAAGAACCATTATATGTTGGATTTTTTCATACCGGTGCTTATCAGGATCAGATAAGTGGGTATGGCGGAATTAAACATTGCTTAATACCTTCTCCCAAACATGTGATTATTGGGTATGATAAAAATGGAAAATTGATAGACTGGTTATATGCAAAACAGCAAACAGCGCAAAGTATGTTAAAGATCCTTGGTTATGGTGGTCGTTAATAAAAATAAAGAAACCCTTTCTTTTAACTGAAATATTTTCGTCGAACCGGCGACTTGTAAATCTGTTTTGGAAAGGGTTTGGTATTTTAAATCAGTTTAGTTTTTTATCATTCAAATTCAGGTATCAATTTTTAGATTAAAATTTTTACAACTCGCTGCCGATGCCAGCAGCGTTATGATTATTGCCGCTTGTAAAAATTTTGCTGCTTTCATAGTGGGGATATTTACATTTATACTTCAATTATTTTGCCGCAATTTTTTAAACTTATTTTTATGAAGAAGATTTTATTTTTATTAACGTTCATCATCGTTTCTGTTTTCGCAAATTCACAAACAACAGAAGACTCCGTAAAGACAACTGTGAATAATTTGTTTATCGGTATGCAAAATGCAGACACAGTTTTATTGAAAAGTACATTTGCAGATGGTGCAATATTTCAAACGATTGCAAGGGATAAAGAAGGAAATACAATTGTTAGAACAGAAGCAGTTCAGGGCTTTATTGATTATGTAGGAAAACAAACCAAAGGTGAAACTGATGAAAGAATAACTTTTGGTTCTATTAAAATTGATGGAGCTCTTGCGAGTGTATGGACGCCGTATAATTTTTATGCCGCAGGAAAATTCATTCATTGTGGGGCAAATTCATTTCAGTTGGTTAAAATTAAAGGGGCTTGGAAAATTCAATACCTGATAGATACCAGAAGAAAACAGGGATGTAATCAGTAACGCAGTCTGCAGCCAGCTATCAGATTTTAAAAATATTTTATTACTTATGGAATTGGATTAATGTTCAATTTCCACCTTTTCAAGTAATATATGAGTCATAAAATTTAGTTTTCTAAAGACCTCCGCCAACGGCGGAGATTTTAGGGGGCTTAAAAAGAAAACCCTTCGTGGAAACGAAGGGTTTAAACCAAAACCAACTGCTTATGAGAAAAATTTTATAGTGAACTATTGTATTTTAATTTCTGTTGCTGTTCCTCTGACTTCCACTTTCTTCGGAAAGTTTAATCTTAATACTCCATTGATGTACGAAGCATCTGTTTTCGTTGCATCTATTTTTTCATCAATTGTAAAAGATCTCTTAAAAGATTTAAAATTATACTCGTTTCTGATTTGCTTTTCGCCATTTGCTTTTACATCTTCTTTCTTTTCTACCGAAACAGTAAGAAGATTATTCTCCAGGTTTATTTTAAAATCTTCTTTTGTAAATCCGGGAGCTATTACTTCTAATTCAAAAGCTTTTTCTGTTTCTTTGACGTTTACAGGAACCGATCCCTTCCAATCTGTTTTGTTAATTTCATTTTTTAGAAAATCAGGAATTTCAGTAAAAAGGTCTTCCATAATTGTACTGAAGTTTTTTTCAAATGGTTGCCTTGTGAATTTTGTGTAGGTCATGATTATTTTGTTTTTATTTTTAAAAATTGTTTTGACCTATTCCATATCTCAAATAGCAAACCATTACAATTATTTACGCCATTCTGATTATATTTGGTTTTTCTTTGCGACAAAATTTCCGATATAAGGAATATCTTACTGACAGTGTTTCTGATGATCAATCAGTAATACATATTCATTTACTTTTGCGGATATATCACTTAAAAAAAAAAATTATGTATCCAGCAGAAATAGTTATCCCAATGAAAGAAGAATTAACGGAAAATGGGTTTGAAGAAATGCTTAATTCAGATCAGGTAGAAAATCAATTGGCCAAAAAAGGAACCACTCTGGTAATGGTAAATTCAGTATGTGGTTGCTCGGCAGGTACTGCCCGACCAGGGGTTTTAATGGCAGTAACGAATGCAGCTAAGAAGCCCGATTTTCTTACGACAAGTTTTGCGGGGTTTGATGTGGATGCAATAAAAAAATTAAGAGAACATCTATTGCCGTTTCCTCCTTCATCACCCTCAATTGCATTGTTTAAAGATGGTAAGCTCGTTCATTTTATAGAACGTCATCAGATAGAAGGTCGTTCTGCTCAAGCAATAGCAAATAATCTTACCGGAGCTTTTGATGAGTATTGCAATTAATAGGTAAAAAATATTTTTGAACCTCTTTCTTGAAAATGGAAGAGGTTTTTTGTTTTTATTAAATCACGCCTGAATAAATTTCGTTTGTATATTCGCTTTCAATTAAACCCCGTAATTAATGTATCCAAATCTTTACTACGTCTTCAAAGATTTATTTAATATCGAAATTGACAATCTCCGTTTTGTAAACTCTTTTGGATTTTTTGTAGCCATTGCATTTATTATAGCCGCATTTCTTCTTTCAAAGGAATTGCAACGTAAAAGCAGTCAGGGTTTATTTCATTCAACAGATATGCAGATAATGGTTGGCGAGCCGGCAAAAATGAGTGATTTAATATTAAATTTTTTATTGGGTTTTTTCCTCGGCTATAAAATTCTCGCTTTATTTATTTTAAAAAGTTCTGTTACGAATGACCCACAGGCATTTATTTTTTCATTGAATGGGAGTTGGCTTGCCGGAATCGCTTTAGGATTCTTATTTGCTGGGTTAAAATGGTGGGAAAAAAAGAAAAATCGTTTACCCAAATCCGAAAAAAGAAATGTACGGATTTGGCCACAGGATAGAGTAGGTGAGATCACAATACTTGCGTTGATATTTGGATTATTAGGGGCTAAACTGTTTGATATATTTGAAAACTGGAATGATTTTTTAAATAAGCCATCTTCTTATATTTTCTCACCATCGGGGCTTACCTGGTATGGAGGGTTAATATGTGCATCACTTGCTATTTGGTGGTATGCAAGCAAACATAAAATTACATTCTGGCATTTGAATGATGCAGCAGCACCCGCATTGATGCTTGCTTATGCAATTGGAAGAATAGGTTGTCAAATGGCGGGTGATGGTGACTGGGGCATTTATAATTCAGCCTATACACTAAATAATGAATCAAAAATAGTTTTAGCATCTCCAGGCGATTTTGATTCAACTTTGAAATCAAATACAACCTATTTTATTCAGCGTTTCGATAGTCTATCTAATGTACCCTCAACCAATTTTCAAAAACCAAAAAGCCTAAGCTTTCTACCCAATTGGTTTTTTGCTTACAATTACCCGCATAATGTAAATGAAGATGGTGTAGGCATAAAGGATTGTAAGGATAAATATTGCAACCAACTACCATCACCCGTTTTTCCAACTCCTTTTTATGAGACCATTCTATGTTCTCTGCTATTCTTAGTTATATGGGGAATAAGAAAGCGATTCAAAACACCAGGAACTCTATTTGGATTTTATCTGATTTTGGTTGGATTGGAACGGTTCTTTATTGAAAAAATAAGAGTGAACATTCAAATGAATATTTTTGGAATGCAGGTAACACAAGCAGAAATCATTTCAGTGCTGATGATTGTTGCAGGTGCCGGTATTTGGTTTATACTATCCAATAGAAAAACTATAACCAAGGGATAGAAATTTGCTTAGTTTGCCGGGTTTTTAACATTTTGCCGAAAAAATATTTCAAATCAATTGTAAAATAAAAACCTTCACCAGCAAGGATTGTAGGCGATTAAAATTTCTGCAAACGTTCCCAAATTGTCAAGCTTTTAAATTTTATCCCCAAACGCTATGAGAAACGGCAAGTGGAATGTATTTTTGCTGCTGTACCCTGGACGGTACTCTTAACTTACATTTTGCAACATCCTTTGAACCAGCCTAAGCAAAATTTCGTTATTTAAAAAAAAGAGAGGACATTAATTATGAGGCAGCTTAAAATTGCTACCCAGATCACCAATCGTGATTCTCAAGCCGTTGAAAAGTATCTACAGGAAATTTCTAAAATTCCAATGATCACTCCCGAAGAGGAAACAACACTGGCTCAACGAATCAAGATGGGCGATCAGCGGGCATTAGACAAATTAGTTCAGGCAAACCTTCGTTTTGTGGTATCAGTTGCAAAACAATATCAGCATCAGGGCTTGTCACTTAGTGATTTAATTAACGAGGGCAATCTTGGTTTGATCAAAGCTGCACAACGCTTTGATGAAACAAAAGGATTTAAATTTATTTCTTACGCTGTTTGGTGGATTCGTCAATCAATTCTGCAGGCATTAGCTGAACAGGGGCGATTGGTTCGTTTACCCCAAAACAAAATTGGTACTTACAACAAAGCAAACAAAGCCTATATGGCTTTTGAGCAGGAGCATGAAAGAGAACCTTCTACCGAAGAGTTAGCAGAAATTCTGGAAATGAGTGAAACAGAAATCAACAACATTTTTCAAAGCAATACACGCCATACCTCTTTAGATGCTCCGGTTCATGAAGCTGAAGATGTAGCTATGGGTGACTTATTGGAAGGAAGTGATGATACTGACGAAGATGTTATGAAAGATTCGTTGAGAAATGAAATACGCCGTGTATTAAAATCTCTTTCTCCCCGCGAAGCTGAAATTGTAAATGCATATTTTGGTTTGGATGGTGAGAACGGGGTAACTATCGAACAGATTGGTCACAAATATGATCTTACAAAAGAACGTATTCGCCAAATTAAAGAAAGAGCAATTAAACGTTTACAAAAAGCCAGATACAGCAGCGCATTAAAAGCTTATTTAGGTTAAATATATTATTGTTCACCCCGGTGGATAGTAAATAAAAACCAAATTGGTGGGTTTTTAAAGAAACAGTCCCAACAGCAAATGTTGGGACTGTTTTGTTTTATATAGGCGTAAAAATGAAAGCGTTTGTTCATTAACTTTGCGAGGTGAAAATTCTAAAATTTATTTTTTTCTTCTTATTAATTTTTTCATTCTACTCCTGCGAGAAAACTGTAGAATTTGATATCATTAACCCAGAACCAAAATTGGTTGTAGAGGCAACAATTGAAAATGACACCTATCCAATTGTATTACTTAGCAATAGCCTGAATTATTTTTCAACATTGGATTTAACCCAAATTCAAAACAGTTTTGTTCATAATGCGTTTATATCTGTTACAAATGGAATAAAAACACATGTACTGAAAGAATATAGCATTCCATTATCTGCCGGTTATACTTTACATTATTATTCTGTAGATTCATCCAATCTTGCTACGGCTTTCAAAGGAGAATTGAATAAACGATATTCTTTGAGTATTACTGTTAACAATAAAATATATTTAGCTAATACTACGATTCCAAACATTACAAAAAGAATAGATTCACTTTGGGCAAGAACAGTACCCGGTTTTTTTGATCCAAATAAAAGAGCATTGATGATAAAAGCAACTGATCCACCCGGGTTTGGTGATTATGCCCGTTACTTCACCAAACGTAACAGCGAACAGTTTTATCCCGGACTCAATTCTGTTTTTGATGATCAGGTAATTGATGGCAGTACGTATTCTGTTGAAGTAGAAAGAGGCGTTGACCGGAATATTCCACGAAGTGATGGTTTTTCTTTTTTTAATAAAACGGATACGGTTACTTTGAAGTTGTGTAACATAGATAAAAGCACTTATGATTTTTGGCGTACGATGGAATATACTTACGCTACAATTGGAAATCCATTTTCTTCACCAACAAAAGTGTTAGGTAATATCAGTAATGGTGCTCTTGGTTATTTTGGTGGTTATGCAGCACAGTTCAAAACAATTATCATCAGAGATTAATATTTTTTCCCCAGTTTTTAAACTGTCGTGTATTGAACAATGACTTAAGTCATTAAATAGTAAATTTGCCAATTAAATAAACGGTTGAATATGGAGACAACAGCAAGTGAAACGGTGAATTGTTTGATTATTGGTTCTGGCCCTGCAGGATACACTGCTGCTATTTATGCATCAAGAGCAAATTTAAAGCCTGTATTGTACCAGGGAATTCAGCCGGGAGGTCAGCTAACTATTACAACCGAAGTAGAAAACTATCCCGGTTATGCAAATGGAATACAGGGGCCGGAGATGATGGTGGATTTTGAAAAACAAGCTGCAAGAATGGGGGCTGATATTCGGTTTGGCCTTGCAACGAAAGTTGATTTTTCTTCATTGCCTCATAAAGTTTGGATTGATGATGAAAAAATGATTGCTGCTCATTCAGTAATAATTTCTACTGGTGCTTCTGCAAAATGGTTGGGCATAGAAAGTGAACAAAGGCTGAATGGGTACGGCGTAAGTGCATGTGCCGTATGTGATGGCTTTTTTTTTCGTGGAAAAGAAGTGGCAATTGTTGGAGCTGGTGATACTGCAGCGGAAGAAGCATTGTATTTATCAAAACTTTGCACTACAGTCCACATGTTTATTCGAAAAGGTGAAATGAGGGCATCTAAGGTTATGGCTGACCGGGTATTGAAAACGGCAAACATTAAAATTTACTGGCATACTGAAACTGATGAAATATTAGGAGATAAACATGTGACTGCAGTAAGAATAAAAAATGTACAGACCGGTGAGAAAACTGAAATTCCAATCAGCGGATTTTTTGTAGCGATAGGTCACCAGCCAAATTCTGAAATCTTCAAAGGGTTTATTGAAATGGATGAAGCCGGGTATATTAAAACGATTCCGGGTACTTCCAGAACGAATGTTGAAGCTGTTTTTGCAAGTGGCGATGTGCAGGATAAAATTTATCGACAGGCTGTAACAGCTGCTGGCACAGGTTGTATGGCTGCGTTAGATGCAGAGCGGTATCTTGCAGAAAAAGGAATTCACTAATTTGAAAGGGTTTAAAAAAACGAACTGTTTATTAAGCTCATTCAAGACTTTAGATACTAAAAGCACATACCTCTTTTAAACTACCGAACAGAAAATAAAAAGAATGATAATAGTTGAATTAAAAAAAGTTCATTTCCATGCCTTTCATGGATTGTATGAAGAAGAAAAAAAAGCAGGCAATGATTATGAATTTAATTTATCTGTGAGCTGGGATGCCGAAGCATTAATCACAAATTTAAATGAAACGGTAAATTATGTAAAGCTTTATGAATTAGTAAAAGAGGAAATGAAAAACCCCCGTCAGTTATTAGAAACACTTTTAATGGAGCTTGCAGAAATAATACACCAGGAATTTCTATTTGTAAAAGAAATTAACATGAGCGTAGCAAAACTAAATGCCCCAATACTTAACTTTATCGGCAGCACATCTGTTACTTATAAGAAAACATACTGAATTCTACATGAAGAAATTAATTCTATTCTTTTTTCTGCCTGCAAATAGTTTGCTTATCTCAGCTCAAGATGTAAATTTATTAATTAAAAAAGCCGATAGTTTGGAAACTGCCTTAAATGAAACAGTGGCTTTTCAGACTTTTACCCAGGTTTTAAAAATAGATGCCCGTAATTATTATGCACTTTGGAAATGCAGTGAGCTTTGCAGCCGTGTTGGTAACCGGCAATCGACAAAAGAAAAAAAAGGGGATTACTTCAAAGCAGGAAGAATTTATGCAGAGACAGCTATTAAAGTAAATCCGAAGGCTGCGGATGGGTATTATGCTTTATCTGTAGCAATGGGAAGAAAGGCATTAACGGAAAGCGGAAATGAAAGAGTAAAAGCGGTAAAGGAAATAAAAACAAATGCTGACAAAGCGATTTCAATAAATCCCAATCACGGTCGTGCATGGCATGTTTTGGGTAAATGGCATTATGAAGTAAGTAACCTGAATGGACTTGAAAAGACTGCACTTAAATTAATATATGGGGGCTTACCAAAATCTTCACTAAAAGAATCTATAAAATGCTACGAAAAAGCTAAAGAGCTTGAACCTGTTTTTGCGCTAAATAATCTTGAACTTGCAAAAGCATACCACCGCAATCATGAAGATGCGAAAGCTATCCCATTGCTGAAACAATTACCTTATTTACCTGCAAAGACTGAAGATGATGGAAAAATAAGAACAGAAGGAAAGAAGTTGCTGGAGAAGATTGAAGATTGATTAGATTTCTTATTCAATAGAATTGCAGAAAGTACAAGTGGGTAACTTTGAATTCCCTCACTTCGTTCTATATCGGGTCAGGTGAATCAGCCGATTATTGTAGTCTCCGATTTCCGGGAAAGTTCTTCAATAAAAATACATTATTTAAATACTTCACTAAGTGTGTAATGAATAATTAACCTAAGTTCTCCATTAGGGGACAGGGGCTTAAATTACTTTCTTTCTCCACCTTCCGCTTCTGATATAAAAAAATGCCGGCACAAACATACAAATCCAGTAAAGCCATTCACTAATCCAGCCGATGGTGATGGAGAGTTTTAGTTTTTCCATTACGATATAAACAAATGCGATGTAAAAAATAATAGTGAAAAATTCAATAAGAAAAGTAACTCTTGTATTGCCGGTACCTGTAACTGCATAGAGCCATACTACGGAAAACGACATTAGGATCATAGCAAGGCTGATTACCCTTACTACCGGAATGCCTTGTTGTATGAACTCATCACCCTGACCAAAGATTGAAAGAAATAATTGCGGCATCAGATTTAGTATAATACAAATAACGATTGCAATGCTTACACTCAGTTTTGTAATTTTTTTTATTACATGAAGCACTTCATCTTTTTTACCCTGACCAATTACATTGCTCACCATGCTGTTGCAGGTAGAGGCAAATGCCCAGCTCATACAGCCGAAAATGCCGAAAACATTCCGCATTACATTTGAAATAGCCTGCGGTGCAACGGCAGTTTGATTACGTTCGATAAGTATAAAAAAGAATTCCCAGGTGGTAATGCTGATTGCATGCTGAAATACCAATGGCGCCGACATATTAGTAATAAGTGATGCATTCTGTTTATCCCAGCGAAAATTTTTGAACAAAGAGAAACGTTGCGCAATTCCTTTTTTATGAATAACAAGATAGATGACAAACATGCCAATGAACTCTGAAATGATTGATGCAACAGCCGCTCCATTAAAACCCAATGCTGGAAAACCCCATGCACCAAAAATAAAAGTGTAATCAAAAACAACATTCGCCACAGCTTCTGCAATGGTGCCGATAACGAGATACCTGCTTTGATTCGTACCCACAAGTAAAGCATTCCGCATCTGGTAGATGTATAAAAAAGGTAAACCCCAGATACGTATTTGTAGAAATGAAATGGCCATTTCTGCTTTTTGTTCATCATACAGAATCGATCGGAATATAGACGGTGTAACTGTATATGTAAATAGAATTCCAAATACTGCAATTAACATGGCAGTTAGAATTCCCTGGTTAAAAAGTTTGCCAATTTCATTCGGACGATTTTCTCCGGCCCGCCGGCTGATGAGTGCCTGCAATCCATTATTCAAACCAAAACCAACCGAAGCAAAAATCAGGTAATAAACTCCTGTAATACTTGCTACGGCCAGTGACTCTGAAGAAAAATGTCCGAGAAAAATATTATTGGTTATAAAATTTAACTGAGGTACTAATATGGCAATACTGATGGGTAATGTAAGTTTTAATATCTGCCGGTTTGTAACTTGCAGTTGAAGGTCGCTATGGTTGGGTAGTGCAGACATGAATAAAAAACCTGCAAACCTACATAGAATTAGGTTATTAAAATGACCCTATCCATTAAAGCGGAAATTAAAATCTTTAATATGTTTGCACCCCTTTAGGGGATGGGGGCATTATTCATTTCATTCCCTCTTTTTTTTATGCTAACATTGCAGTGGGAGAATAAATGAATCTGAAAAAATTATTTCATATAAAATCAGCGGATACAGAAAATAATCTGTCAGTTCAACCGGTACTTGCGATAAGCCTGGATGAAAAGTATTTTAGTTTCTCTATTTCAAATGTACAGGGCAATCAGTTATATCAATTGGCTTGCTATAATGCGGATGAAATGAATCCGGAAACACTGGCAGAAATTTTAAGCCTTCATCCGGAAGCCAGTGGATTGTTTTATAAAGTTGCAGTTTGTTACCATTATCCTCAGCATGTTTTAGTGCCTAATGAATTTTATGCACATGAAAATATTGGCGAGTTATGGAAAGCGGTACATGGAATAGCCTCAATAAAAAATATTGTATCGGAAAATGCCACTGAATGGCAATTGAATACTATTTATACAATACCAGCAGATGTACAGCAATTTTTAAATAGACGTTATCCTACCGCATCGTTTAAACATTACTCCACTCTTTCATTAAAAAACAGTTTAATTCCTGTACAAAGCGGATTACTTCAGGTCGATTTTGGTGTGGATGAATTTAAATTAGTTGTAACCAAACAAAACCAATTATTGTTGATAGAACAGTTTGAATACACAACTCCGAATGATGTTATTTATCAATTAATGAAAGTATGTAATGGATATGCAATGTCTCCGTATGAAGTGCAACTTTCAATTTCAGGATTGGTGGATAAAGATTCTGCGTTATATAAAGAGTTGTATTCTTATTTTATTAATATAGAATTCAGAAATGCAAACTGGAGTCATACAGATCATCCAAACCATTTTTTTACCCATTTAAATGATATTGTAAAATGCGCATCGTAGGTGGGGAACATGGAGGAAGACGATTTAATCCCCCTGGCAATATGCCGCATACAAGACCTACTACCGATGTGGCTAAGGAAGGTTTGTTTAATGTATTGCAAAATAATCTGCCTTTTGAAGACCTGAAAACACTAGACCTGTTCGGTGGAACCGGAAGTATTAGTTATGAACTGGCTTCAAGAGGTGTAAATGATTTGACTGTTGTGGAAAAAGATGAAAAGATGTTTGAGTTTATAAAAAAAACTTCAGAGACATTACGGTTGGAAAATTTTAAAATAGTAAAATCTGATGTTTTTAGATTTATAAACAATTGTTCTGAACAATTCGATTTTATTTTCGCCGGTCCACCGTATGCACTTTCAAACATTGATGATTTACCAAAACTGGTTTTTGAAAAAAAGCTTTTAAAACCTCATGGTTGGTTTGTATTAGAGCATACACCGAGAAATGATTATAAAACATTTTCATTTTATAAAACTGAAAAAAATTACGGTACAACGGTGTTCTCAATTTTTAAAGCAAATGGGGAATAGCCAGTAGTGAGTGGAATTCGTCATTGTTCAAAATATAGACTAAGAAAATAGAGCAAGGATTTAACAGTAAAGCCAGATTCCGCCAAAGGAGTTCCTTCAAAACAAATTCCTAACCTATCTGCCGGCAGGCAAGGTTTCCAATACCCAACTTGCCTGCCGGTAGGCAAGGTTCCATTTTCCTTTGTATCTTAACCGCATGCTTAAAGCAGCAGCACGCAAATATTACCTTGAAAAACGAATGGCTTTGTCAAACGCTGAACGATCGAAACTGGATGATTTATTGCTGATTCAGTTTCAAACTATGAAATTGCCTTTCATTCAAACCTTACTGAGTTATTGGCCCATTGAAGAAAATAAAGAACCCAATACACATCTTTTTACTGATTTTGTTGAATTTAGAAACCCAGAAGTTAAAATTTGTTATCCAAAAAGTGATTTTAAAAATATCCTCATGACAGCAATTAAAACAGATGAGGAAACCAAGTTCAAAAAAAACAGTTATCAGATTTATGAACCTGTAAATGGTGATGTAGTTCTTCCTTCCGAGATTGAACTGATTTTTATTCCCTTGCTTGGTTTTGATTTGGAAGGTTCCCGGCTTGGCTATGGCAAAGGATTTTATGATAAATATCTTTGGCAGTGTAATCGTGAATGTATTGTAATTGGGTTTAGTTATTTTGACCCACTTGATAAAATTGATGACCGCAATAATTTTGATGTACCTTTAACTGCTTGTATCACTCCACACAAGGTTTATGATTTTTGATTTCCTTTTCCGTTCATTCCGCATTTTATTATTACCCTTTACATTGGTTTATGGGCTGATCATCTGGGTAAGAAATAAATTGTATGATATTAATATTTTCAAGTCATCCGATTTTGGATTACCCCTAATTTCAGTTGGCAATTTATCAGTTGGTGGTACAGGCAAATCACCCATGGTGGAATATATCGTCGAACTGTTAATTAATAAATATACAGTAGCAACCTTAAGCCGTGGGTATAAACGAAAAACGAAAGGTTATACATTAGCAAATACAAATTCAACTGCATTGGAAATCGGCGATGAACCCATGCAATTTCATGTAAAATTTCCTGCACTATCTGTGGCAGTTGGTGAGCAAAGAGTAGAAGCTATACCACAATTGCTGCATGACAAGCCAGAAACAGAATGTATTATTCTGGATGATGCTTTTCAACACCGGTCTATAAAAGCTGGACTGGATATTTTATTAACAGAACATGATAATTTATTTGTGAATGATTTTTATTTACCTACCGGCGATTTACGGGATTTAAAATCTTCCTATCTGCGTGCAGAAATAATTGTAGTGACAAAATGTAAACCGGATTTGTCTGAGTTGGCAAAAAACAAAATTATCAATCAGATAAAGCCACTACCCGGTCAAAAAATATTTTTTACCGCCATTGAGTACGGCAGTTGCTATCATCTTATCAATAAAAAAACAATTGAGTTAAATTCAAAAACCGAAGTCTTGTTACTTACGGGTATTGCAAATCCAAAACCATTGAAAAAATTAGTGGAGGAGCATAGCAAAACCTATTCACTGGTTCAATTTCGGGATCATCATATTTTTACCATTGATGATTTAAGAGATATACGGGAGCGGTTTGAAGCAATCGAAGCAACGGAAAAAATTATTCTAACAACAGAAAAAGATGCAGTCCGGTTAATAAAGTTTGGAAATGAACTGGAGGGATTGCCTGTATATGTAATACCGGTACGTCATCATTTTTTGTTTGAAGAAGGAAAACGGTTTGATGAAACAGTTGAATCATTTATAAAAAATTTTAAAAAAAATAAGTAAAGAAATTATGGGAAGAAAGAATTCCAAAAAAAGAAAAGAGAAACCCGCCTCATCAAAAACTTATAAAGGTGTGGTAGATATGACCCGGTCGGGTATGGCGTTTATCATTGTAGAAAATTTAACAACAGATATAATGGTTCGCCCCAGCGATATGAATACAGCATTGCATGGCGACACGGTTTGGGTGCAAATAACGAAAGGCCGTGAAGGGGCCGGAAGGATGCAGGGGGAAATAATAAAAGTGATTACCAGAAAACGCAAAGAGTTTATTGGTCACCTGGAAATGAATAAATCAAAATCAGATGACAAACCATTTGCCTTTTTTATTCCGGATATGGAACGGCCGATGCCGGATATTTTTATTCCGTATAAAAATTTAAACAATGCTAAAGACAATGATAGAGTGGTAGTGCGGATTTTAGAATGGGAAGCAGGTGGTAAGCGGCCTGTTGGCGAAGTATTGAATGTATTGGATGCGGAAAATGAAAATGATTTGGCAATGAAAGAAATTTTGCTTGGTGCCGGATTTCCATTGCAGTTTTCAGATGATGCTTTAGAAGTGGCTGCCCGAATACCCGATACGATTTCAAAAGAAGAAATTGAAAAACGAAAAGACCTCCGGGATATCCTCACCTTTACCATCGATCCAGTAGATGCAAAAGATTTTGATGATGCTATTTCATTTCGGGTATTAAAAAATGGTGTGTACGAAATTGGGGTTCATATTGCCGATGTCAGCCATTATGTAGAAACGGATACGGCACTTGATCTTGCGGCTTATGAAAGAGCAACATCGGTTTATTTGCCAGATCGTGTTAATCCAATGTTGCCAGAACATATTTCTAATGTCCTGTGTTCATTGAGGCCCAATGAAGATAAACTCACCTTTTCCGCCATATTTCAGATAACGGCTAAATGCGAAGTAAAAAATTGCTGGTTAGGAAAAACAGTTATTCATTCTAATCACCGGTTTACGTACGAAGATGCTCAGGAAATCATTGAAAAAAAGGAAGCCAGCCCGGATGACCCGGTTGGACGGGGGCATTTAAAGGAAGAAATTTTAATTCTCAATGATCTGGCACAGCGGATGCGTAAGCAACGTTTCAAACATGGAGCAATTAATTTTTCTTCAACTGAAGTGCGTTTTAAATTGGATGAAAAAGGAAAACCAATCAGTGTGGTAATAAAGGAAAGCAAGGAAGCACATCAGCTGATTGAAGAATTTATGTTACTTGCAAACAGAAAAGTAGCTGAACATTTTTCTAAAATAAAAATAAACGGGAAGCTATTGCCCGTTCCATACCGCATTCATGATGATCCCGATGAGGAAAAACTAATTCCTTTTGTTGCATTTGCCAAAAAATTCGGACATAAATTCGACATGTCATCACCTGATAAAATTGCTGAATCTTTTAATCAATTGTTGAAAGATGCACATGGTACACCCCAGCAGCATGTGTTGGAACAGTTAGGAATTCGTACCATGGCAAAAGCAAAATATACGGTTGAAAATGTTGGGCATTATGGTTTGGGATTTGAACATTATTGTCATTTTACTTCACCCATTCGCCGTTATCCCGATGTGTTAGTTCATCGGGTTTTGCAACAAGTGTTGAATGAAAATATTGTGGTTGATAAAAAAATGGAGGATAAGTGTAAACATTGCAGCGAAAGAGAAAGAGCAGCGATGGAATCGGAACGTGCAGCGAATAAATACAAGCAGGTTGAATATTTAAAAGATTATTTAGGAGAAGAATTTGATGGTGTGATTAGCGGCGTTTCTTCATTTGGTTTTTGGGTTGAGACGGTTGAGCATAAATGCGAAGGATTAATTTCGTTGAATAGTTTATTGGATTTTGATACATTCGTTCATGATGAAACAGATTATTGCCTGGTCGGTCGGCGTAGCGGAAAGAAATTCAGAATAGGCGATAAATTAAAAATAAAAGTGGTGGCAGCTAATTTAACCAAGCGTCAGTTGGATTATGAGTGGGTGGTAGAGCCGGGAAAGATGGAAGAAAAAAGAAAAAAATAAATTATAGGACACTTTGCCCCTCTCCGTCAGGAGAGGGGTTGGGTCTGACGATAACTATCAGACTCCGACCGCAGCGTCGGAGGTGAGGCTAAAAAAACAATCATGCAATCATTCCAATCATTATCAAAACAATTTATAGAGAAATTTAATCAACGCCATTTTCCAGATGAGCCGGCTACCTTATATCAACCCAATGAATATTTTTTAGCATTGGGTGGTAAAAGAGTCCGCCCGGTTTTATGTTTAATGGGCAACGAATTGTTTGATGAAATAAAAAATGATGCCTGGCATGCTGCAACAGCTATAGAACTATTTCACAATTTTACTTTGATACATGACGACATCATGGACAAAGCTCCTTTGCGTAGAGGTAAAGAAACAGTTCATTCAAAATTTGGAGAAAACACCGCACTACTTGCGGGTGATGTTATGCTGGTAAAAGCGTATGACTATTTAAATAAAATAAATACTTCTTATCTGCAAAATGTATTGCATCTATTTAATAAAACGGCAATTGAAGTTTGTGAAGGCCAGCAGTTGGATATGGATTATGAAAAACAAGATGTAGTAAGCCTCGAAGATTATTTAAAAATGATTGAATTAAAAACTTCTGTTTCGCTGGCTGCGAGTTTACAGGTAGGTGCATTGCTCGGTGGTGCCGGTAAAGGGAATCAGCAGCTGCTCTATGAGTTTGGAAAAAAGTTAGGATTAGCATTCCAGGTGCAGGATGATTATCTCGATGCATTTGGCGACCCAAAAAAATTTGGTAAACAGGTTGGTGGAGATATTCTTGCCAATAAAAAAACATTTTTACTTATTCATGTTTTAGAAACAGCAGATGCCAAACAAAAAAATCAATTGAATAAATTGATAAAAGAAAACCCTTCGGATAAAGTTGAAAAAGTATTGGAAATATTTCGAATATGCAAAGTTGATGAATGGGCACTGCATTTAAAAAATAAATACCTGGATGAAGCATTGACACATCTTAACGATATTGCAGTTCTCTCAATAAGAAAAGAGCCTTTGAAGGAGCTTGCACATTTTCTTATTCAACGTGAAGTTTAGAATTGGATGCATTGAATCAATGACGCTGAATAGATATCTACCTATTCTATCTGCGATGTTCTTGTTCCTGTTTTTTCCCTATCTTGAATCTTCAAAAAAAACAGCTGATGGCAAATTCACTCTTCCGTAGAAAAGAAATATCTTCTATACTATCAGAGGCAGCAAAAGGAGAAGGCGATGCACATAGCCATGGATTAAAAAGAGTCCTTACTACCCGTGATCTTACTTTTTTCGGAATCGCGGCTATCATTGGCGCAGGTAGTTTCAGTTCATTGGGTGAAGCTGTTTTTAAAGGAGGTCCTGGAGTTGTTTTACTTTTTGTTATTACCGGGATTGCCTGTGCATTTACTGCTTTATGTTATTCGGAATTTGCAAGCCGTATTCCGGTTGCGGGTAGTGCATACACATATGCGTATGCAAGTTTTGGTGAGTTATTGGCATGGATTATTGGTTGGGCTTTAATAATGGAATATTCCATCGGCAATATATATGTGGCTTTTAGCTGGAGCGATTATTTTACTTCCTTTCTGCATAAAATAAATGTTCATATTCCTGATTACCTCACTTGTAGTTATGCCGAAGCTCATAAAGCTGTTTTAAATAACAGTTTGAATACAGAATCTGTCAATGCATGGAATACTGCTCCCATGCTTGGCAATCTTCGAATCATTTTAGATTTGCCTGCCTTAGTCATCAATCTGTTGATTACCTATCTCGTTTATCGCGGTATAAAAGAAAGCAGAAATTTTAGTAATGCAATGGTAATGCTCAAACTGGCAATTGTAACATTGGTTATTTTAGTTGGCGGTACGTTACTTTTTTCACATGGGTTAACGTTTAACTGGACACCTGTAAATGATGAAGGAGTAAAAACATTTATGCCAAACGGTTTTGGTGGGGTTATGGCAGCTGTTGCCAGTGTATTTTTTGCTTATATTGGTTTTGATGCAGTAAGTGTTTTGGCAGAAGAAAGTAAAAATCCACAACGTGATTTACCAAAAGGAATGATTTATTCATTGGTAATTTGTACGGTGGTTTATATTTTACTCGCATTGATACTTACTGGTACTGTTCATTATAAAAACTTTGAAGGAGTAGGTGATCCATTGGCATTTATTTTTGAAAAACAAAATCTGAATATCGGCTGGATGCAATTATTGGTTTCTATTTGTGCCGTTGTTGCCATGACAAGTGTACTATTGGTTTTTCAAATGGGGCAGCCAAGAATATGGATGAGCATGAGCCGCGATGGTTTACTGCCACCGGCATTTCAAAAAGTTCATCAGAAATTTAAAACGCCATCGTTCGCTACCATCGTAACAGGAATTGTTGTAGGTGTTCCGATTTTATTTACCGAAAAAACATTTGTACTCGATTTCACCAGTATTGCGACCTTATTTGCTTTCGTGTTGGTCTGCGGTGGAGTATTATTAATTCCAAGAAAGGAAAAACAGGCGGGGCGTTTTCATATTCCCTATATAAACGGACAGTTTATCTATCCTTTCATAATTGCCGGCACATTATTTTTATTTATGTCGCTTAGCAAAAATTATTTTTCCAACCTTTTCAATTTCGATTTTTCATCAAACACAGATTATAATACAGGTAAACTAAGTTTTATGGATTTAGCCACACCCAATATTTCATTTATCATTTTCTGGCTTACCTGTATTGCATTATGTATTTTAACTTTTGTTAAAAAATATTCTCTCATTCCATTGATGGGAGTTACTACATGCTTGTATTTACTTACGGGGATGACAAAAAGTAATTGGGCCTGGTTTCTCAGTTGGCTGGCATTGGGATTGATTTTTTATTTTTTGTATGGGTATAAAAAAAGTAAACTGGCAGTTAAAAATTAATCTTGTTTCCAGCTTTGTAAATTCTGCTGATCATTCTTTCCAGTAGGTACGGAAATCTTTTGCATTCTATAACCGGCAAGCAGGCTGGTTCTATTAAGTATTGCATTGCTTAAAAAATCATCCCGTTTACAATAGTATCTTTGCTGTGAAATCAAATAAAATCAGAAAATCATCGGCATGAAGTACCAGTTAGGCGATAAAATAATTCTTTTACACTCCAATGAAGAAGGAGAAATCATTGAATTCATCGATAAAGAAATGGTAATGGTAAATGTGCAGGGAGTAAAATTTCCGGTGTATATGGATCAGATAGATTTTCCATATTTTAAAAATTTTACAGAAAAGAAATTATTTACTTCTAAAAAGGAGAAAATTTATGTGGATGATATAAAGAAAGAAAAGGGAAAAGAACAGAAAGAAGATGGCGTTTTGTTAAGCTTTTTACCTGTACTGGATCTGGATGAATTTGGTGATGAACTGGTGAAAGAATTTAAACTGCATTTAATAAACCAAACAAAATTGGTTTATAATTTTATCTACTGTCAAAGCTTTTTTGGCAAAAAAAATTTGAAGTTAAAGGCCGTATCAACTCTTTTGAAGATTTTTACCTGCACGATATCCCATTTGATGATTTGAATGATAACCCTGTTTTTGAGTTGGAATTTAATCTTGAAAAACCCGACAAAAAGAAAGCAGATTATTTTGAAACGAATCTGAAATTAAAACCCAAACAGGTATTTAATAAAATTGAAGAACTGAAGAAAAAAAATGAAGCTGTGTTTTCATTTTTACTTTTTAAAAGTTATCCGGATAAACAATTTGATAATACAGATTATACCTATTCAGCAAAGTCATATAAAGTTTATGATATAAAAAAGACAAAAGAATTATTAGAAGCCCCACGTAGTGTGGTTGATTTGCATATAGAAAAACTGAGTAACGACTGGAGGCATTTAAGCAATTTTGAAATAATGACTATCCAGTTAAAAGCGTTTGAAAAATATTATGATTTGTCATTAGCTCATTTTCAGGCAAGCTTTATTGTTATTCATGGTGTGGGCAGCGGCAAACTCCGCGATGAAATACATGAATTACTTAAACAGCGGAGTGATGTAAAGACATTCGTGAATCAGTATGATGCATGGTTTGGGTATGGGGCAACTGAAATATTCTTTCAATACTAAATAACTCTGGTTATTTTTGCTGTTCGCTACAAGCCTGGCTATCGCTTCGATCTTATCGGGGAGGAAAGTCCGGACAGCATAGAGCAATGCACCGGTGAAGAGCCGGCTGGTTGGTAACAGCCAGGAGAAAGTGCCACAGAAAATAACTGTCCCGACTGTAAACGTCGGGATGAGGGTGAAAACGTAGGGTAAGAGCCTACGG
>JANLSA010000547.1:0-4076 GCA_031362085.1 Bacteroidota bacterium
GATGAAATAAAAGCAAACGACAGGCTTACAATAAATGTTGGAATACGTGCCGATAAAACAATATTCCTTACAGATCCCAAGACTGATAAATTTTTTAATGATACTGCTATTGCAGCTATATCTCCCTATTATAACCTATATGGCGCCAGATCAGGACAAATTTCAAAAGTACCCTGGTCAATTTCTCCACGTTTCGGTTTTGTATATAAAGTGCCGGAGGAAAATATTACTGTACGTGGTGGCATAGGAATGTTTACTGGCCGGATGGGTCTTGTTTGGCCCGGTGGTGTATATAATAATAATGGTGTGAGTGTTGGTGGTATCAGTTTAAATCCACCATCTGCATCACAGAATATTACTTTTCGCAACGATCCTTTTGGTCAATGGACTTCAACAGATTTTGGAATTAGTTTAGATAATGCAAAAGGCCAGGTTGACCTGATGTCAGCTAAATTTAAACTGCCAAGAGTAGTCAAATCATCAATTGCAATTGACAAACGTTTAGGAAATGGATGGACATTTACAACTGAATTGTTGGTAACGAAAAACATTAATGAGATCTATTATCAACGTGCAGATATTCTTCCTCCAACAGGAGTGTCGGTTGGTCCGGGTGCAAGAACTGTTTATACATTTAGTGGTACTCCAACAAAAATTCCAATGCGATCCACAGGAGCTAATCCATATACCGGTATTTATTTAATTTATAATAACCCAAACAAACAAAAAGGGTTTTCATATAATACAACTGTAAGTATAGATAAGGCATTTAAAAATGACTGGGCTCTCCGATTTGATTGGGCTTTTGGAAATTCACTTGTATATAACGAATTAACAAGTTCTCAAAATAACTCGCAATGGCGTTTCATGGAAACAGTAAATGGTAAAAATTTTGTACAACGTTCTATTTCCGATTTTGATCAGGGCCATCGTTTTGTAGGTTACCTGAGTAAAAAATTCAATTACCTAAGTAAGAAAATGGCTACAACATTTACACTTACATTCAATGCACAGCAGGGTCAGCCATTCAGCTATGTTTACAATGCCAGCTTGATTGGTGATGATGGAAGAACAAGTGCAAATGACTTGATTTATATACCTACGGCTGTTGAATTGCAGGGCATGACATTTACAGCTAATACAGTAAATGGTGTAACTTATAGCATTGCCCAGCAAAAACAATTGCTGGAAGAATATATTACCGGAAATAAATATTTAAACAAACGTCGTGGCCAGTTTGCTGAACGCAATGGAGATCATTTACCCTGGTCACAAATTCTTGACCTGAGTGTACGCCAGGATTTTAATTTGAAAATGGGCAAGAAAACTTACCAGGTTCAACTTACTTATGATGTTTACAATTTCACCAATATGCTTAACCGCAATGCTGGTCAGACTTATTTCCTTTCAAACGATAATTATTCTTTGATACGTTTTACAGGATTTGTTTCTGCTGCTAATCTTACACCGCAATACCAGTTTAGCCCACAAACGGGTAAACCATGGAATGTAAGTACAAGTAATTTCGCAGGTCAAAGTGCAAGATATATTAGTCAACTCGGTTTGCGAATCAGCTTCTAAAAAAAACAGATTGGATAAAAAAACCTGTAGTTCATGCTACAGGTTTTTTTTATGAAAATAATTAATACGTATTAACGTGATTTATTAAAGGCCCATTTTAAAAAATAAGGAAAAGCCCGGCTCCATGTTTTTACATCGTGGCTGCCATCAGGTAGTTCCATATAAAAAATATCTTCATCAGAATAGCCTTTGGCTTTCAATTCTTTTATTAAATCCAATGTGTCATCTACAGAATCAATAATACCATTATTGTTTCTGTCTTTGGTTTCATCCATATTACCAGTTTGAAAAAAGAATTTTAATCCAGTATTCATATTTCCACCCCGGATTACCTGGTGCATAATGCGGTGTTTATTATCATCATAATTTTTTTCATCCTGATCTACACTTCTCCACCAGAATGAACCCGAGAATGCTGCAGCATATTTAAATTGGTTGGGATAATTCCAAACGATATCCAAAGCACTCAATGCTCCTAACGAAAAACCTGCATAGGATTTTTCCTTGAAATTTTTTATATGAAATTTCTTTTCGGTAAATGGTAAAAACTCAGAGAAAATAAAATCGGCATAGGGTTTAGCTTTTGCTCCACGTCCTTTAAAATCATTCTGGCTGATTGTGCCGTATTCCATTCTTCTGTTGGCACTGCAATGAATGCCCACACATATTAACGGCCTGATTTCATTTTGTAATTCGCCAAGGATCATATCAAAGTCCATTTTGACTAAATCCTGGCCGTCATTTACAATCAATAAAGAAAAATTTGAAAGATCGTGAACCCCGGCCGGCAGATAGAAATCGATTTTTACAATCCGTTCCAAGTGCTCTGAATAAATTTCGGCGTGTTCTGTTTTAACTGAAAAAACATTTGTACCTGTCATAGCATCAAAAATAAGAATTCATCTGATTTGTGCTTCAATAAAATTCATTTAAACAAATATCACTTGTTTCTTGTTTATTCGCTACCGAAAAAATACATTTGGAAAAGGGTTGGAAAAATTGATCATCAAAAAAACAGTTATGAAAAAAATTGGTATTCTCTTTGGAAAGGAACGTTCATTTCCCGATGCATTTGTAGAAAGAATTAACAGTAAAAATATTCCTGGCATACTAGCCGAACCTGTACGTATTGATAAAGCGATGCAAGGTGAACATAGTGGATATGCTGTCATTGTTGACCGTATATCTCAGGATGTTCCTTTTTACAGAACATGGCTGAAGAATGCTGCACTTACCGGAACGGCTGTTATCAATAATCCATTTTGGTGGAGTGCTGACGATAAATATTTTAATAATTGTTTAATGACAAAGCTCGGAGTACCGATTCCTAAAACAGCAATTATACCTTCTAATGAATTGCCAACTGATACAACCAGTGACTCATTCAGCAATCTGGCTTATCCGTTGGATTGGGATGCCATATTTAGCTATACAGGATTTCCTGCATACATGAAGCCCTTTGCCGGTGGTGGATGGAAAAGTGTTTATCGTTTAGACAGCAAAGAAGATTTTTTTGAAAAGCATAATGAGACCGGGCAATTAGTTATGCTGCTTCAGGAAGAAATTATTTTTGATGAGTACTATCGTTGTTATTGTATTGGTGGCAAGCATGTACGTATTATGCCATATGAACCCCGCAATCCGCATCATCTGCGTTATGTGGCAAACTTTGCACCATCACCAGAACGGTTGAAGCAAATGGAAGAAATTGTTTTGCGTATTTGTCATTATCTCGGATATGATTTTAATACGGTAGAACTTGCCTTACGTGATGGAGTACCCTATGCAATTGATTTTTGTAACCCGGCACCCGATGCAGAAGTAACCAGTGTAGGTGAAGAAAATTTTGCATGGGTGGTAGAAACCGCTGCAAATTTTGCAATAGAAAAAGCATTATCAAATAAAGTGGGAGAAGATAATCTGACATGGGGTGAGTATGTGAAAAGAAGTTCGAATAAATTATCCCTCGTTTAACATTAGTACAATTATTAATTAATAATTAATAATAAAACAGATTTATGGCAACATTAAATTATAAAACATTCACCCTTGGCGTAGAAGAAGAATATATGGTGCTGGATCCGGCAACCCGTGAGTTAAAAAGTCATGAACAAAAAATAGTTCATGAAGGACAAAAAGTAATTAAGGATAAAGTAAAAGCTGAAATGCACCAGGCGGTTGTGGAAGTAGGAACGGATATTTGTGCCGATGCTGACGAGGCGTTTATTGATGTAGCCTCATTACGAAAAACAATTTCAGGCATTGCGGACGGACTAGGGTTTTCAATGGGGGCAGCAGGTACACATCCATTTAGTCATTGGGAAAGTCAATTGATAACCGACCATGACCGGTATAATGAACTCGTAAACGAACTACAGGAAGCAGCAAGAAGTAATTTGATTTTTGGATTGCATGTACATGTGGGAATGCAAACCCGGGAAATGGCAAATCATATTGCTAACTCCACCCGGTATTTTTTACCGCATATTTATGCG
>JANLSA010000549.1:0-5458 GCA_031362085.1 Bacteroidota bacterium
AAAACCTTTAGTACCTGTACATCCATTTGCATCTTTTGCCGTAATAGTATATGCACCTGCAGCAAGGTTATTAAAAATATTGGATGACTGAAATGTTGTTCCATTGGAGCTGTAAGTATAGGGGCCAACGCCACCCGATGCAGATGCTGTAATAGTTCCGTTCGTTCCGCCACCTGTGGTCGGATTCGTGGATGTACCACTAACTGTTATCGTAACACCGGCACATGGATTTAATAAATTAAAATTTCCGGTACCCATACAATTGTTTGCATCTTTTACAGTAACAGTAACACTTCCAACACCGAGATTATTAAAAACATTTGATGCTTGAAACGTAGTTCCGTTAGTGCTATATGTATAGGGGCCGGTACCACCGCTTGCATTTACGGTTATACTTCCATTCGTAGCTGTTGGTGTTGTTGGATTCACAGTAGTACCTGCAACGGTAATTGTAACGCCAGCACAAAGATTAATTGCAGTTAATATAAAACTTCCTGAACCTGTACAGCCATCACTATTTTTTGCAGTTACAGAATATGTACCTGCAGCTAAAGATGAAAAACTTCCTGAAGATTGAAAAGCACCGCCATTGAGGCTAAAAGTAAAACTACTGCCTCCCGATG
Organism: Bacteroidota bacterium; assembly: GCA_031362085.1. Classification (GTDB taxonomy): domain Bacteria; phylum Bacteroidota; class Bacteroidia; order Chitinophagales; family Chitinophagaceae; genus VBAR01. The sequence goes on from JANLSA010000549.1 coordinate 624, forward strand.
CAGAGGCTGTTATACTGCCGTTGTTGTTTGCGCCAGTTGGGTTAACACTGGTAGCAGTAACAGAAACTGTAACACCTGTACAAGGATTATTTGGTGGGGGTGGGCTGCCACCACCATTACAAGAAATAAATAAAATAGATGTAATTAAAAAAAATAAAAGCTGAAATGACCTGTTTATAAAAGAAGTTCTCATTATAGAATGGTTAAAATAAAATATTTATAAAATGAAAACTGAATTGATTATTTATGCTTGAATGGCTTTATAACTGCACTAAACAAAACTCCGCTACTATTCAGTTTTACTTTACCAAAACCAACACCACTTAAAGGCATTTTCAGGTAAGGTGAAACTGTTAATGAAAACGTTGAATTTAATTTTCGTTCATAGCCTGCCCCAATTGTTAATGTGCTTAATAAATGTTTGTACTCGTTATTAAATGTGTAACTGCTAACACGATACTGCCCGGCATTCGTTTTATAATGGTATGTATAATCTTCTTTTTTCATCAGGTAAGAAGAAAGCCCCATCAAACCAGAGAAGTTCCCTTTTTTATTTTCAATGAAATTATAACTTACAGATAAAGGAATTTCGTACACTTTACAATCAGCCTCTATTTTTCCCAGATTGGGATAGTATTGCCACCACCAATTGGGGGCTTTATAGTCTTTTCCTGTGGCAGTATAAATTTTTCGGATTGCATAAAATCCCGTTTGAACAGATAGCCTGTTTTTAAAAGCATATCCTATTCCAATACCATAAACCGGTTTTAACTTTCCTTGCGGGTTTGATGAAACTTTTACAGACTCAGGTCCGGCTGAAAAGGAAAAGAATAAAGAATTGGACTTTTTGGTTTTTGCAATTTTTGATTTTTTTCCCAGAGGTTTTTCAATTACTTCTGTTTTATTATTTTTATTTAATTCTTCAGCAATTGGTCCAACTTGAGCCGGTGTGACTTTGTTGCTTTGAGTATTTTCAAGAGCTAATTGTTTTTCTTCAACATCTTTTTTTATTGTTTTTGTAACAGTTGATGTGTTGCTAGTTGAAGGGTTTAAATTATCGATAGGTACTGATTTGTTTTTAACTTCATAATCCGCAACATTTTTATTTTGCTTTTCCGAAATTTCGTTTTGATTTATTGAAAATGAATTTGAATATCTGTTGCCATTTGTTAATGTTTTATTTTTTAAGGACGGCTTACGAGATAAAAGAATAATTGGCTCAGGTCTGTTCTTATTTAAAGAAGGATAAGGTTTACTGGTTAGCAGTTTTTTTGCCGCTTTGTTTTCTGTAAGGGTTGATGGTATAGTTAATTTATTTTTTTCACCTGCAATTTCAGAAACTTTGTCTTTATATTTATTTGATGTTTCATTTTCCGGCTTACTTATTTCAACCTGTTTTTGATTTACAAGAGTAGCATTATCTTTTTTGGGTTCTTTATTATTTACCAATAAATAAACAGCTCCACCTGTTGTAAGCATAAAAAGAAATAACCAGAACACAAACCGTCTTCTGTCCTTTTTCTGAACGGGTAAATGTTTATTCAGCAGTTTTTCCATCTTATCCCATGCCTTTTCATCATAGGCGGGATGATGATGATCTGCTGCTTCCTGAATCCTCATATCATTATCTTCAAATGGCATTTTTTTCTAATTGAACCTGGTTTTGTTTGAATAAAATTTTTTGCAATTGCTTTCTGGCCTTTGCCAAATTCGATTTCGATGTGCCTTCGGCTATTCCCAGTTGTTTACTGATTTCTTCATGACTCAATCCTTCTATGATAAATAAATTCAGCACTACCCTGTACCCGGGACTTAAATTTTGAATGGCCCGGATAATTTCTTCATGTGATATCTTAGCGATTGCATCTTCATGTGCCGATGGTATTTGATATACTACAGTTTCTAATTCGCTTACGATTCGGTGTTTCTGATGTTTTCTGAAATGATCTATCGCAGTATAAACCATAATTTTTCTTATCCAACCTTTAAAAGAGCCTACTACATCTGCATAAGCCGGTTTGTATCTGTGAATTTCCCGGAACACTTTCAAAAAGCCATCGTTTAATATCTCGACCGAATCATCCTGATTTGCGGCATACCTGTCACATACAGCCATAGCAAATCCATAGAAAGAGTTGTATATAATTTTTTGACTCTCTCTGCTGTTCAGAGCACATCCTCCCACATGACGGGTTAATTCTTCAGCCGATAGCAAATTGCAGTTGTTTATCAAATTTTGAAACGGGTTTTGTTTGTATTGAGTTGCCTTTTACCAAACTCAAATTACAAATTAATTGTTGGAGTAGAAAAAGGAGAGTGGCATAAACTGAATTTAATATAATCAAATAAAAAAAAGCCCTGTAATGGGCTTTTAAAATATGGGATAAAAAAAATATTATTTATTCTTCGGAAGGTTAGTCATATAATCAAAACGTTTTCCACTTATTTCTGCCATATCGGGTATAGCTTCTGCTTTGTAGGCACCTGCTTCCAATTTCTTTTTTGTGGCGGAAAATGCTTCTAATGTTTGTTCTATGTCTTCATCTGTATGAATAGCTGAAGGAATTAACCGATAAATAATATGTCCTTTCGGAATTACGGGATATACAATTATCGATGCAAAAATTGCATAATGTTCACGAAGGTCCATTACCATAGCTGCTGCTTCTTCCACACCTCCGGTCATATAAACGGGTGTAACAACTGAATCTGTTTTGCCAATATCAAATCCTCTTTCTTTTAAACCATTCTGTAATTTCATTGCATTGCTCCAGAGTTTTTCTTTATACTCAGGATGGGTTCTTAGCAATTCTAATCTTTTTAAGTTGCCAATCACCAAAGGCATGGGCAGGCTCTTGGCAAAAATTTGTGAGCGGATATTGTAGCGGATATAATCAATAATTTTTGTTTCACCGGCTATAAATGCACCAATGCTTGCCATTGATTTTGCAAAAGTGGAAAAATATAAATCAATCTTATCCTGACAATTTTGTTCTTCCCCGGCGCCAGCTCCGGTTTTTCCTAATGTACCAAAACCATGTGCATCATCTACCAACAGGCGAAATGAATATTTGTCTTTAAAGGCAGCTATCTCTTTCAACTTACCCTGATCACCGGCCATACCAAATACGCCTTCTGTTATCAACAATATTCCACCGGCTCCTTGTTTTTCGATTAATGTAGTAGCTCTTTGCAATTGTTTTTCACAATCATCCATATCATTATGTTTAAAAACATAACGATGACCGGGATGCAACCGTAAACCATCTATTATACATGCATGGCTTTCGGCGTCGTAAACTATCACATCATGTCTGCTGCAAAGGGTATCAATTATACTCACCATTCCCTGGTATCCGAAATTCAATAATGCAGCATCTTCTTTCATTACAAAAGCAGCTAATTCAGTTTCTAATTGTTCATGGAGGTTACTGTTTCCACTCATCATTCTTGCACCCATGGGGTAGGCAAGTCCATACTCTGCAGCACCATCTGCATCTGCTTTTCTCACTTCGGGGTGGTTGGCCAGACCGAGATAATTATTCAAACTCCAAACAATCATTTCCTTGCCACGAAACAGCATGCGGCTACCTATTTCACCTTCCAGCTTTGGGAATGCAAAATATCCATGAGCCCTTTCACGGTGCTGACCGATGGGGCCATAATTTTTGAGTAGTCGTTCAAAAATATCTGCCATAATTATTACTAAAGTTGGTTAAATAAATTGCAGCAAAGGTAAGGGTTTGAGGGCATTTTTCGGGTTACGAAAACTCAGGCCTGATTGACTGTATTTAACTGAAATTATAATTTGAAAAATAAATTTAACCAGATCTATTTTTCTGCTTCAAATCATAATTAAAAAAAGACTTTTCAGTTCCACAGAGAAATAGGTTGAAAAAAATCAAGACTCTGTGATTCTCTGTAACTCTGTATCTCCGTGTTGAAAATACACTTGAGGAAGTCTCTTCTCAAAGCTTATTTTAATTTCTCTTACCCCAATTTCTTTTTCAGATTATTATCAATCGCATCTAAAAACTCTTCTGTATAAAGATAATGATCACCATGATTTACTTTATTGCCATGTACACATACAGCTAAATCCTTTGTCATCTTACCGCTTTCTACGGTCTCAATACAAACAGCTTCCAAAGTATTTGCAAAATCAATCAATGGCTGATTATTATCAAGTTTTCCACGGAATGCTAAACCTCTTGTCCATGCAAAAATGCTGGCTATTGGGTTGGTGGATGTTGGTTTTCCTTTCTGATGCTCCCGATAATGTCTTGTCACGGTTCCATGTGCAGCCTCCGCTTCCATTGTTTTTCCATCGGGAGTAATTAAAACAGATGTCATTAAACCCAATGAACCAAATCCCTGAGCAACGGTATCACTTTGCACATCTCCATCATAATTTTTACAAGCCCATACAAAATTTCCATTCCATTTTAAAGCACTGGCTACCATGTCATCGATTAAGCGATGTTCATATACAATGCCTGCAGCATCAAATTTTGTTTTAAATTCATTCTGAAAAATTTCTTCAAAAATATCTTTGAAGCGGCCATCATATTTTTTTAGAATCGTATTTTTTGTAGATAGATACAGCGGCCATTTTTTACTAAGTGCCATATTGAAACAGCTTCTTGCAAATCCTGAAATACTTTCATCGGTATTGTACATACTCATTGCCACTCCATCGCCTTTAAAATTATACACTTCAAATACCTGGGGTGCACCTCCGCCCTCGGGAGTAAATGTCATGGTGAGTTTTCCTTTTCCTTTTATAACAGTGTCAGTGGCACGGTACTGGTCGCCAAAGGCATGACGGCCTACGA
>JANLSA010000572.1:0-15825 GCA_031362085.1 Bacteroidota bacterium
GCAATAGCTTGATTGTTTGGGTAAACCTTGGCAATTCATTTGGTAATAACAGGTTGGGGTTTGGCTGAAAGCTAATACCATCATCTGAATAATTTAAATATACATAGCTCATCGTTTTTCCTGCTGTATCTTTTTTGTCCAGCGCTGCTGTAAGGTAAATTCTTCCCTTACTATCCATATCCATTGTTTGGTGGTCAAAGTTATTGCCAAGTGATTTTATTTCGCTTGTCCATGTTTTGCCACCATCACCAGAAGAATAATAAGTGAGGTGCACTCCCTTAAGGCTATCATATATACCCAGTAATGTGAGCAATACCTTTCCATCGGGTCGTATGCACAACCAGGGGTCGGCAGCCATTTTCATTTTCAAATCGTTTTGCAACCAGTTTTTTCCACCATCAAAAGTGGTGAAAATGGTCATATAGGATGGCATGAATTTTCTGGTTTCTCCGGGGTCATTAGGAATATCATTTACAATTGCTGCTGCCACCATGTGATTGCTGTTGCCGGGATTTATGGCAAGAAAAGGCTCTGTTATAGGAAGATTAGGTTGGTTTGATTTTATTGGGATATTTTTTCCAACCTGTATGATTGGCCTGGTTGTTTGCGAATAACAACTGTATCCTGAAAATAGAATTAATGCCACCCCAAATATTATTATTTTTTTCATTTTCACTTGTTATTAATGTTAGAAGTTAGAAAGGTTGCTATTAAATTATTCATTGCTTTAAGATTACTTATTTGTATTACTCAAAATATTCACTAGCTCCTTTGTAAGCACCATTACCATGGCATCACTATCCGGCCTCATAAATTGTATGCTTACTATTTCTTCAGTGGCCCCTGCCACAAAACCATTCTTATCATTCATTTGTTATTTACTTTTTAAGTAGTCAATAACAGAACCTGTAACCCATGTTACTCCACCATCAAACGACCTTTCAATAATCTGCTGTGTTTTTTGATTTGAAATTTTTACCCATTTTTGTTTAACAATTATTTTTTTGCCATCCTTAAACCGCTCCCTGTAAAATTGCCAAACATTATTTTCCTTTCTGCCATCCCAAACCTGGTAGTTTAACTCGCTATCAGAATAAGAGAGAATCCATTTTTTTGCCATGCCATCATATACTCTATGTAAAACAGCTTTGAAAAGAAGTGTATCATGGTTTTTTATCTGCCAATTTTCAATGATTGAGAATCCATCAGAAGATTTTGATATACTAATAACAGAGGGGCCGTAAACCGTGGTGTCTTTACTGGAAATACTCTTTTCATAGGTCGTCCACTTTCCAATTAAAAAATCAAATGCAGCCAACTCAGAATTTTCTGATATTTTTTTTTCTTGTGGGTTTTGTGCAATTGATACATGCATAAAGAGCAGCATACTTAATGTTACTATTACAACTATTTTAGTATTCTTCTTCATATAAATTTATTTTTTGTCTATTAAATAATTAATGCAAAATTATCACACGTTTAATTTTGCAATCTGTTTAACAATTCTTTGTAAGCACCTTTGCCATCGCATCACTATCCTGCCCTTTTTTATCCATTGACCACACAATTCACTTGATCAAACTCCATTCATTGCCACTTAATTTCCAAAGCGAAGAAGAGGGCACCCCGCCAACGAAACCACCAAACAAGAGAACCGTTTTATTTTTTATATCATAAGCAAGTTTATATCCTTCTGATGGAGCATTGGTATTAGCTACTCGCATTGACCATGTCTTTCCATCCCACTCCCATGTATCAGTTGCAGAATTTCCATCGGCCTTGCCACCACCGTGTACAATCGCTTTCTTACTTAATGGATCATAAACCATATCAACATGGTCTCGTGGAGAAGGGCCATCACCTATACATTGTTCCCATTTGTTACCATCCCATGCCCATAGGTCTCCTTTGATTGTTTCATTAGTTGGTGGCCCAACGAACGTATTGCCTCCAAAAATTAAAATTTTTTTATTTTTTTCATCGTAAGCAGCGGCGTATAAAAATCGGGCAGCGGGTCCGCCAGTTGCAACCATTTCTTTCCACTTTGTTCCATTCCATTCCCAAAAATCTCCTATGGTTTTTTGTGCATCCATTCCTCCAAACAGAACTACCTTGTCTCGTTCCTTATCATACGCATGTGTATGATTGGTTCTGGAGGGAGGGCCATCAGTTGAAAGAAGTTTCCATTCGCTTCCGTTCCATTCCCATGTATCACCAAAAGATTTTTTATTATTCCAGTTGCCGGCATCACCACCAAATAGTATAATAGTTTTCCGTTTACTATCATATACCATTGCGGGGCTGTTGCGTGGGTCAGGGCCTTGCTGGCTTTTCATTTCCCATTTTACACCATCCCATTCCCAGGTATCGTTCATAAATACTCCCTTGTTGGATCCGCCAAACATCACGAGTTTATCTCTTGCATCATCGTAAGCAAGAGCAAATGAATAACGGGGCGGCGGTACAGATTGTGCATGGGCATATGTGCTGTAAAGAAGTACAATAAGGAAAATGATTTTTTTCATGAATGATTATTTAGAAATGAATACTTACTTCTTTGATTAATTTTATAAAGACATTTTATTAAAGGTTTAAAAATTATAGTTCTGTTTGACATACTGATACCATTTATTTAAAAATGCTTCATCCGTCAGTCCAAGAACTTTATCAATATTTCCATTTTCTTTTATCAGTTTTATATAGCTTTCTTTTCCAAAGTTTTTAAAAATAAATTCCCCGAGTAAATAACCTATTCGGTATATCATCGTATTATTGAAATCATTTATCTCACGTAAGGCTGGAATGTTATTAGATGTTATTGCAGGGATGTCTTTAGGTGCAACTAATTCATTAGCTTCAAAAAGTGCAACACTCTCCCAAAGCCACCTCGGTTTGTTGGGGATGCCCGGATTTAAGTGTTGAGTTACACAGTGAACGAATTCATGAATATAAATAGTGTAACGACCAGGCGGTGGCACAACAAGGTAAATATCCGTAGCCGATGGAGTTAACCCGGTTGCAAAACCAGGAATAAAAATATCAGGAAAATATTTCTTCAACTCCTCACGCAAACTTATCACATCATTGAAAATATAAAAATGTACCCGGCGTATACTATCCAATCCATGGTGCTGCATTATTCTGCTATATTCATCTTCCAATTTTTGATTGACTGTGTCAAGGTCAGGTTTTCCTAAGCTTTGAGTATGAAAAGAAAAATGTGTATAATCAAAAACAGTTATTGTATTGTCATGGATTCTGGAATTGCACAGGTTAACTATCATCATGCTGATGATAGTTCCAAAAAGCAAAAAAGGTTTACCTGGACAAAGTTTCATGAGTTAATATCAATATTGTTTATTTCAATTTCTCCACCAGCACTTTCCATCTCTCATCTGATTTTAGCGATGTGAGGTCGGTATCATTTTCAAACTGCCGTTTTGAATTAAACCCATACGCTATTGCTTTGTTCAGCGCTTCAAAGGCTTTGTCTTTGTTATTGGATAAAGAATAAAAACACCCAAGGTTATAAAAGCCGATTGGGAAAGGTTCAAACTCCAGGGACTTTGCCAAGGCTTGAATTCTTTCCTGCAATTGATCAGGCGCTGAATATAAGTCGGATAGCTTTCTCCATAATGTGCCGGTATTAGGGTATTGTTCTACTGTAAATTTTCTGAACGTCAACTCATCAGCTAATTTATTTTTACTGTGAAGTTTATTAGCAACCTCATCAAGCACAAACCATTTTAAAAAATCTGCATCAGGATCTGTTTTTGCTGTTTCCTTTGCTAAAGCAATTGCTTCATTAACTCCTTTCCTGTTCAGAATTTCATTATACGTTTCAGTATTAGGTGAAGGTTTAATAGCATCGTACTTTGTAATACTCCATAATGATTCAGCATATCCGGTAAACCCTTTTTTATTTTCCATCAACAGTTGGGAAGCTTCCGAACTTTTAAGTGTCATATTAAAAAAATGAAGCAGGTAAAGATTGGCTAATTCATAAGTAGCCTGAATTCCTTTTTCATTTTCACCGCGGTTATGTAATATATTGGTAGTAGCCCGTCCTTCCGACGCAAAATCCCAATGATTTAATTGAGGCTGATTGAAAAGCACCCTGTAGCGATTGGAGAATTTCATTTTTTCAAACTCAGCAAAATATTTTTCATCCGCTGAATGTTCTTTACCAAATAAATGAAGGAATGGAATGTTGATGTTTCTTGTATTATAAAAATCACTGGTTGAGAATTGTTCAAAAAACCCCTGGAAAAAAGCACCTTCAAGATCAGCAAAGGCTTTAATTCTCAGATCATCCATCGCCAGCAGAAGAGGTGGAAATGCGGAGCCACTAAAGCCAAAAGCGCCAACCTTGCTTTCATCAATCATTCCTCCTTTGCCCAAATACTTCATAGCTAATTTCATGTCGGCTATTTCATTGATAAATGCTTTGGGATAATCAACGTTTTCAAAAGGAACTACCATTGCCACTGTGTACCCATGGCTTACTAAAAATTCGATAGTAACTGCTGTAGAAACGGGCCGGAGTGAGCCGATAAGCAACGGAAATTTTTCGTTTGCAGGAGTGGCATCCTTTTGAGCCAGCATGGGAAGTGGAGTCATTTTTTTAAAATCATTATCACTGATCGTAAAGAAGCCACGGCCACTCCGCCTCAATTCTTCTTCCTTTTTTTGTGGGTCAATATTTTCATCTGTTCGTTTAAGTTTCATATTGTAACAATACTCCTCATAAGTAATTGCCCCTTTCCCTGTATTGGGTTTTGCAGGATACCAGATATGAACAGAAAAACTATGGCTTCTATCACCTGTTGTTTTTTCTCCGAAGTAATTGAACGTTGGTTTATCAATACGTGAGTCATCTGTTAAGGTTATTATTTTAAAACCAACAGCATATTTCCCTATGGGTAAATTTTCATACATGGGATTAGGCTGAGCTTGGGTATAATAAACTGAAACAAGCAAAGCAAAAAAATTGTATATCCTTTTCATAGTAAAAATATTTATACTCCAAATGAAAAATCAAATGAAACCAATATAAGGGCAGCTACCACAATTAACAAAAAAAGCCACACAGCCAGACCAATCCAGGCAGCCCTGTTATACTCCTTATCTTTATTTTTTTTAAACCAATGAACATAACCAACTCCCAGTAATCCCAGCAAAAGCCCCAGGAATGGACCACCAATAACAGTCCCGAGTGCAGCAGGTAAAAAGCTTAATAAAAACCCACCCCACCTGAACTTTCTTTTTTCATCCTCCATCATTACAGGCAATACTGTGTAAATATTTTTATTACCATTACCTTTTATTATTTCATTTTTTAGTTTCGTCTTTAGCAAAACAAAAGCAACCCTGTCCTTTAAACTTAATTTTCGACCAAGCAATATTTTTAATTCTCCTGCTTTCATTTTATAAACATCATAAATTGTATGTAAGTTTTTATTTTCAATAGCATTTATTTTACCAGGCAGCCTACTATTAAAAGTTGAAGCATTTATTAAATTCGTAACCACTAATACTGCAATCAAGAGAAATCTTTTTTTTATCATACTAATTATTTTTATAATTATTCACAAATACTTTTACTCCCATCAGCATAAACCGTATAGCCAATAATGCATGTATATCTTTTTCCAAATCACCTTCTACAGCAATAATATCTGCCAATATCCTTTCTTAATTATTCTCACATTGGTTGCAGCCCCATAGCTTCCCGCCTTTTATTCAAATTCATTGGGTCATTAATCGGCCAAAGCTCAAGCTTATTTGTGTTTTCATTCAGATACGATTGTGTGCCATAGATTTGATTTTTTCCCTGGTTCTTCAGCACCCTGTCTTCCAGGTATGCCAGCTCTCTTTTTAATGCCTTACCATTATTAACGGCTTCTCTCATTATACGCAGATATTTTTCCTGAATCATTACATCTTTATCTGCATGTTGAATTACTAACCATAAAGTAGAATTTGCCTTACTGCCTACTTCGTTAACACTTAGCCAGCCATATTTATCAATGATAGATGTTACAGAAATCAGGTTTACCGAATCATTATAAACCCCGATTTTAAGCAGGGCATTAAATTCATCTGATGGTTCTGTTCCATAGGGTCTTCTAACCACATCCAATTTTAAGCGATGTTGCTGATCTTTTTCCCGGATGGCAATGAGAATTTTTGATAAACTATCATTATAAACTTCATTATTCGGGTTAATGATATGCAGCAAATTTGTCCACCTGCTATCAATATGTAATTTTTTAAAAAATTCATCAGTCATTAACAGTTGTAATTCCAGAAATTTAGTTTTATCCGCCAGTTTAAATAGTTGAAAAAAAGCAGAATCATTATTATCGCAGGAAACCCATGCTTTTGCAGCCTGGTATCTGTCGGGTGCATAACCTTTACCACCCATTGCACTAAATGCTGCTGAATAAGCAGCTGATGATTTGCAATATTCTTTTGCTTCAAACAATGTATTAGCAGACCTTATCAAAGAGTCATAGCCTTGACCTATAACTGTAGCAGTTAAGAACATTGATATCAATATTAATAATTGACCTATCATACTTGTTTGCAAATCATAGTATCTTTTATTGTTATTTATTTAATTTGGCATCCTTCCTTAATCAGAATTCGTGTATTGAATAATTTATTTATATTATTTTCTAAATCACCTTACACATCAATAATAACTGCCAGAGAAATTTTTAGCCCCCCCCCCATTGACATATCGTAAACGATTGACAGAATTTAAATTTAGCACTACCTTCAGGAAAGTATCCAGAGAAAATATAAAATATGATGTAAAATAGAGCAACGGCGGAAAAAGTAGATAATCATTAGTTGCCCAAATATGTTTTAAATGTCATCTGAATATTATATTAATAACTGTATTAATAAAAAAAGGCCGGAGCATTTCTACTCCAGCCATCACCACAACGAAAACTAATATGCATTTTTAATTAACTATCCGCAACTAACCAATTTGTTTTTACAGGAATAGTAAATAATTAATGCCTTGGATTGCCATCAGGATCAATTGCTATTCCATATTCACCTAAAATTGTAGAATCCTTAGCTGTAGTATTATTTATTTCAGTACCGGATACAGAAGCTGCCTTTGTAACAGATCGTGGTCTTCCATTACCATCAATCTGAATACCAATATCATTTTCTTTTTTACAGGAAATTAATATCAGTGATAAGACAATAAAGGTCAAAATGCTTTTTCTTTTCATGACAATTAATTTTAAGTTTGAAATAATAGTATCCTAAAACAGTAAAACGTAAAATACTTAATTACCCAATGTCATCTTCGGCAAATAGATTAATGTATAATAAAATAGAGGAACTTGTTTAAATGTTCTTCAAAAGCTTTAAATAGATATTCCTTCGTTTCCTTTCATCTGCTCTGTATAGTTTCATTCTTATAATGCAAGCCAATTAATTCAAGCATAAAAAAACCAAATACTACCAAAAAGTGAGGGAAACTGTATTCAAGTGGGGGAAACTAAAAAAAGAACCCCACAATATCAACATACTGTGGGGTTTTGAATCTTACTGAAAAGTTTTTTGTAGCCCGTACGAGATTCGAACTCGTATCACCACCGTGAAAGGGTGGTGTCCTAACCCTTAGACGAACGGGCCTTCTTTTAAAGGACGGCAAAGATAGGGTTGAGATGTTTTTTTGCCAAACTTATTTAAAAAAATAACCCCTGATCCACTCAGAGGTTATTCATCATCCAGATCCGTCCAATCTTAAAATCAGTTTTTGGCTAAATCTGCTTTTTTGAAAATAGTTTTTACAAGATTTTGAATTTCTTTTGACGTCAGGTTTTTATTATTCACTTCATCTTTGCTCCAACCCTGCCATATCATTTTATCTGTTTTTGCTTCGATCATCGTGATGGTTACAGTTCCTTCACGTATATTTTGCTCATCTCTTTCATAACCTAAAAATTGAGAAGGATAATAAACAGATGTATAACGACGGGTATATGGATTGTAAATTAACCTGGAATATGGTCTTGAATAAACGGGATTGCTTTGTTCTTTTACAGATTTTTCGACCAACACATCGTATTCAAGCAAAATATCAGGCTTAGTTTTAGATTCCGCCCAACCAGCTTTCATTAATTCCTGGTTTACGGCCATGCGGATATTATTTTTCAATAAATCATTCTCCTTATCCTCATTACCATTCCATGTAAACGTTTTGTAATGGTTAAAATTAAAATTGTCGTCTTTTTCTATATGCGCCGTGGATGCACAACTGCTTAGCAGTAAGATAACACTCAACACTCCAACCCACGATTTTAATTGCTTTTTCATGGTACATTTTTTAGTTCATTTATATAAACGCAAAAAGATGTCCCTTGTTTACTAAGATGATGTGAAAAAAACATTTTAGAAAATAAAAAAATCAATTAACTTTAAAGAAGCCATTTAATCTCTGCAATCATTCCATTCCCTATGAATTGGTACTAATCATTTCAGAATTTTAACATTTTCAAAAAAAACGTCATGCCAAAATTTGTCATTGAACGGGAAATTCCCGGAGCCGGAAAATTAACATCAGAACAATTAAAAGCGATTTCGCAAACATCCTGCGGAGTTTTAAACTCAATGGGGCCACAGATTCAATGGGTACAGAGTTATGTAACTACCGATAAAATCTATTGCATTTATAATGCCCCAAATGAGGAAATGGTGAGAGAGCATGCGAAAAAAGGAGGGTTCCCTGCAAACTCGGTTGCAAAAGTTTCGGTTATTATTGATCCGACAACTGCCGAATAAAAAAAGTTTATCAACTTAACCCAACTTCGCTATGCATTTCAGGTATCGCAACGCTATTATATCCTTTCTTGATTAAACGTTGCTGAAAATCCTGTTGCACTTCATATTCTCCATGTACCAAAAAAATGGTTTTAACTTGTTGCTTATCCTGACAAGCGAGCCACTGACTAAGATCTTCATAATCGCCATGAGCACTCATACTTCTTATCGATCCGATCTCAGCATTTACCTGATGCTCTACACCATACAATTTTATTTCTTTATCGCCATTCATCAACCGACCGCCTACCGAATGTGGTTCACAATACCCCGTCAATAAAATTGTATTCCGGCTGTTTTCTATATTATTGCTGATATGATGTTTTACCCGGCCTGCATCTGCCATACCACTTGCAGAAATAATTACAAAGGGTCCATTTTGAAAGTTGAGCATCTTCGATTGTTCAACGGTCTTAATAAATTTCAATCCTTTAAATCCAAATGGATCACTGTCGCTTTTTAATATTTTTTGAATCGTCTTATTAAAATAATCAGGATAGCGTTTTACGATTTCTGTGGCAGAAACGCTTAAAGGACTATCAACATAATAATCAAGATCTGGCAATCTGTTTTCAAGTTCAAGTTGATTCAGTGCATATAATAACTCTTGAGTTCGTCCAACACTAAATGCGGGAACAATTAATTTCCCTTTTTTCTGAAGACATGCTTTTTCGATCCATCGCAGAAACTGATCCGGAGTAGTCGTATTTACATCGTGTAAACTATTTCCATACGTGGATTCAAGAATAATATAATCTGCCTGCGGAAAAATTTCGGGGGATTTTAAAATTACATCCCGGTAACGACCAACATCGCCACTGAACGTAAGTGTTGTATGTTTCCCATTTTCATTTATTCTAAGATGAACGCATGTACTACCGATGATATGTCCTGCATCCGTAAACATAGCCTGCACCCCATCAATCACATCAAACCAGGCTGAATACTCTTTTTCAACAAAATGTGTATTTGCAATTTTCGCATCTTCACTAGTATAAAGTGGCTTTAAATAAGGCAATCCTTCTGCAGCACGTCTTTTGTTTTTATATTTTATATCATCTTCCTGTATCTCTGCCGAATCTTCAAGTAATACAATTGAAAGATCCTTTGTTGCCGGTGTACAAAAAATATTTCCCCGAAAACCATCCTTTACCAATTTCGGAATTAACCCGCTATGATCAATATGTGCATGAGATAGAATCATTACATCCACCTGAGTTGCATCAAAACCCAATTCGCGGTTCATCATATCAGTTTCTTTGCCCATGCCCTGAAACATTCCGCAATCGAGTAAAATTTTTTTCCCGTTCTTTAAAGTCAATAAATGTTTTGACCCGGTTACTATTCGTGCTGCACCATGAAATGCTATTTTCATAAATCTTAGAGTTGAATATTTGAAATATTTAATTTGTTTTTGCTTTAAACGACCACGTAACAAAAAACTCAGCCACCACTTCCCCTTTTTGGTTTAACCCGATCGATTTTGCTTTTACAATCTGCCCCTCTCCTGTTTTTACAGATTCTTCGACTGCGTTATAAAATAACTGACCATCATTACAAGTGAAAAATGTTTTTTCAATTGCTTTTTTAAAATATGTTGATTCCACTTTTACTACCAGCATACTTACCGGTGGGTTTCTTTTATAGATGTTTGCGAGTGCCAATGCTCCCGTACTCATTTCAGCAGCCATGCTAAGACTTGCAAAGTAGGTACTCCGAAATGGATTTTGAGTAAGCCATTTAAAAGGAACTGAAACTACACATTTTGTTTCATCAATCTCCTTTACTCTAACTCCAGAAAAAAAAGCGGCAGGTAGTTTTGAAAAAAGAAAAAACCGGAACTTAAATGGATGTCTGACTATTTTAATAAAATCTGCTGCGTTATTGTCCATATTTATTGGTCTTTGTATTGTGAAGCATCAAATGCTTTTTGTTTCCAATTATTTAAGAAGCTCATAATTTTTTCAGCATTGTAAGAAGTTTTACCATCTTCCAGAAACCATGAATCCTGTGTATGAATTAATTTCCCTTCCTCATTCAAAATCAGAAATACAGGAAAGCCAAACCGCTGCGGGTATCCAAACTTTGCTAATAATGCTGTGTTATAATTTTCCTTACTATAATTTAAATGATAGGTAACATAGTCTGTTTTAATTAGTGAATCAATTTTTTTATCGGTAGTAACAAAATCATTAAATCTTGCACACCAGATACACCAATTACCACCAATTTGTATAAATACCTGTTTTCTTTCTGACTTTGCTTTTACGATAGCTTCTTCAATTTTCTGCCTTGCATTTTCTTCGGGTTTGTACAAATTAAATTTCTTCATATCCTGCGAAAAACTAATTAGCACAAATAAAAAAGCAAAAAGTAATACAAGTATTTTTTTCATTTTTATTTTTTTAGTATTTATCAAAAGCAACGACACATGCAACAGCTTTATTATCATTAGCATTTACTTTAAAATAAATACGGCCATCATTGGTATTATTAAAATTTGCTGAACGTATCAAAATGCTACTTAATGCCTCATTTACTTTATCCGCAAAATCTGTCTTTGTACTCCTGCTGATTTCATTGTTAAGTGAATTATAATCTAACGCTTCTTTGCTTACGACAAATGCAATAAAATCCCGATTGCCAATTGTGTCTGCTTCCAGTGATTGAGATTTTGGAAACAACCGATAGCCGGTGATACCACAATATGGTGAATGCTTAGAAATAGTTTCACCGGGCTTCATATAAGGAAATAATACAAAACTGCTACCATCTGTCTCCATTGCAAAAATATAGATATAACATTCAGTTGCGTTTTGAACAGACACTTTGAATCGGGTTCCTTTATTAATTGGAGTAACCGTTTGAAATAAATTAGGGCCAACTGAACGTAATGAAATGTTTTTATTTGTTTCATTGTTTACCAAACCAATATTACATTCAAGCGGAATGTTTGCAACGTTTGATCTTTTTGGCAACGGATCAATTCCATACGCTTCTCGAACAAACTCTTTAAAATCGCCATACCGCACCCAACCAATTCCATTATTTCCCCATTGCGTACCCCAACTATTCATTATTTGAAAAGCACCCCCTTCTTTTCGATCATCATAACCTATTACACACATAGCATGTCCGCCAAAACCCTGTTGTGATCTATCCATACCTTGCGGATGCCAAACTTCCTGACCTTGCATTTCCTGCATAAAACTGCCACCTACCATCATACCAATTACAACCGGCGCATCTTTCGCTAAATGTTCTTTTACTGCACGTACACTTATTACAGCATTATCTCCGGTTGTTAACCGGGTAAAGCCGTGAATTTTATTTTGACTTCCCTTTGCTATATCGTTTCCATCGGGTTCTCTGTTGCAATCCCGATCATCATAAGGATACTGGCTTAATGGAACACCACCGGTTGTACTCATTGCTTCCATAGCCTTTTGCACATACGAGCCCTGGCAATCATCCAATCGAATTTGATTGTATAAATAGGAAGGACTGAAACGAATGTTATTTGGATCAGCATGTGTTGCTGCTGCAGTCAAAATTGTTTGTGCTGCATAAGCACTACTCCATGCAACACAACTTCCCTGCTTACCCTGATCACCTCTATCCGGCGCAAATTGCAAAAGTGAAATTGCCTCAGGTAATGGATTTTTTGCCGCATCATCTTCTAATCCTTCATACACAGAAGCTTTATTAAATTCATCGGGATTAAAATTATATCCGCTTTCCGAAAACTTGGAAATGATTTGTTGCACATTACATCCACCACTTTTGCTCAATAAAAAATAAGCTCCGGCAGCCAATGCGATTAATACAATTATTCCTTTGCCTTTAAATAAACCAAGCAGCATCGGAACCAGTTGCATTAAACCTCCTCCGCCACCACCTCCCGGAAAATTCGGTTTACGTCCACCCCCTTTATCATCATTAAAATTATTATCGTTTGGTTGATTGGGATCATCAGTCATTCTGATCGGCATAGAATAAATATTTAATTATAAAATGAGATTAAAAATAAGAAGATTGGGGCAATATTCAAGTTGGCAATATAAATAGACAACTCTTAGAATTGCAATCTGTTTTTTTATATTTTCTAAAAGAAGTCATGGAAATACAAACTGCCTGTTGAACTGAATGAAAATCTATTTTAGTACACCTGGTTCTTTAGTAAATCATTCATCTCTTCTTTTTTTCGTATCAATTGCATGGCATCATCTTTAATTAATACTTCTGCTGGTTTGTACCTGGAATTGTAATTCGAAGACATTTCATAACAATAAGCACCTGCATTTTTGAAAACCAACAAATCCCCTTCCCGAACTTCAGGTAATTTCCGGTGTGTTGCAAAATTGTCTGTCTCACAAATATTGCCTACTACATTATATTTTTTCCTGACTCCCCCTGCATTTGAAATATTTTCTATTTCATGATAGGCATCATATAACATGGGGCGGATTAAATGATTCAATCCGCTATTAATACCTGCAAAAATTATATCGCCAGTATTTTTAATTACATTTACCTGTGTAATAAAATAACCACATTCAGCTACTAAAAATTTCCCAGGTTCAAACCAAACCTGCAGATGTCTTCCGGTTGATTTTTCCAATGAATCAAATTCTTCTTTTACAATTTTACCTAACGCTTCTATATCCGTTCCTTCTTCCCCTTGTTTGTAAGGCACTTTAAAACCACCCCCTAAATCGATTACTTCAAGTTTTGGAAAATGGTTAGCAACTTCAAACAACACTTCAATGCCTTTTGCAAAAATTTCTACATCTTTTATTTCGCTACCTGTATGTATTTGCAAGGTGCGGATAATAAGATTGGTTTCTTTTACAATTCTTAAAACATCATCAATATTTTCGAGTGGTATTCCAAATTTACTTTCTGCATGTCCCGTTGAAATCTTCAGATTACCACCTGCCATAATATTGGGTCTCAGTCGTATGCCAACAGGATACGTATGGCCAAATTTTTTTCCAAACTTTTCCAAATTGGAAAGACTGTCAATATTAATATAAACACCCATTTCTTTTGCTTCCACAATTTCTTCAAACGCAATATTGCTTGAGGTATAAAGAATATTTTCTGGAATAAACCCTGCTTTAATTGCCAACTTAACTTCGTTGATAGAGCTGCAGTCAATATTGCAACCGAGGCTGTTTATATATTTTAAGATGGATAGGTTGGTCAAAGCTTTTGCCGCATAAAAAAATCTTGTATCGGTTTCTTTAAAGGCTTGCAGAAGTCTTTCATACTGTTGTTTAATTTTTTCGGCATGATAAACATACAGCGGTGTTCCAAATTCAACAGCCGCTCGCATCAATTGACCAGAAGAAAGGGATTGATTAGACATGATTGCGAAGATAAGTGTCAATCAATAAACGGACGTTATTCTTCATTGTAATTCTTTAACGTCAGTGACCAGTCATATTTTTTCCAACCGATTTTTGGAGATGTATTTTCAGGAATAAGTCTTTGTTCTGTTAAGATTTTATGAATGCCTTTCTTTCCATTAAAATCGCCACGAAACCAACTCAATATTGCCGGTACCTGAACCCTGTTTTTTAATTCGTCATATTCAACTTCACTCTTCAAATAAATTTTTGATGCCAAATCCAATTGTTTATCTAACTCTCCGGGATTATAAAATGCGATGGGAGGGCAACTTTTTGCGCCGCAGTTCAATGCAAAATGAATCCGGTAATCAACCTTCTCCAATCGAAACTTTTTCTCATAAGCGGATTTGAATAATTTATTGAAATGACCAAGCGAATATTTCCATTTACTGCGGCGCAGAATTCCATGCTCCACCAAATCAAGACTCAGACTTTTACCCCCTATCTGAATAAATTTATTACCAAAAAATTTACTCCGCTTTTTATATGCATCGGGATTATCTTTTAAGCCAATTTGAGTATAGGCGTTATAAATATTTAACCAGAATGCTTTTTTTTTATTTTCAGTACTTAACTGATTTAATAAAGTATCAGGTGATAAATTTGATAATTGAATTTCTAATGAATCTGTTGGCTCGCCGGTTTTTACGGCATACAAAATATTCTGCGATAGTTTGATATAATCGTTTTGCGAAGCAACTACAATTGATAGCATCAAAAACAGAGTAGACAAAAAAAATCTCATCGTTAAATTTACGATGAGATATGTATTAAAGTTTTAAAATTCTTTTTCTAACCGTCCTCTCCCTCATTCATGCTCTTATTCACAACCAATTCACCAGTTTCTGCTACGGAAAGTTCAGTATCGGCAACTGAATCCGATGTCGAAGTTTCTTGAATATGCTCATTTGATTCGTTATGACTAATAAGTGTTGGCTCTATCAATTGCTCAGCAAGTACTTCCCTGATTTTAGGTAAATCATCGGAGGTATTGATACCGAAATAATCCATAAAACTTTTAGATGTGGCATAGATCAATGGCTGACCGGGTTGTTTTTCATTTCTCCCACTTATGATAATCAAATCTTTTTCCAATAATTTCTGTACGGCATAATCACAATTCACCCCACGGATAGATTCCATTTCCCCTTTAGTAACCGGTTGCTTATAAGCGATAATTGCAAGTGTTTCCAAAGTTGCAACCGATAAACGCTTCAGATATTTATCACCATTTAATTGAGCAATGGTTTTATGAAATTCTTTTTTACTTAAAAACTGCCAGCCGCCACCACTTTGTTTTACTTCGAATGGATAAAATTCCGAATTGTATTTTTCAACAATGCCTTCCAATGCCGCTTCTACCTGATCCAGGTTTATTTTATCATCCATATAACCTAAAGCATTATTGACTAGATCGGTAAGTTCCAAAGTAGTCAATGGCTTCTCCGAAGCGAAGATTAAACATTCAATATGCGGGATTAGATTATTTATTTCCATAAAACATATAAAGTAAAAACGAAAATACAATCAATGATCAAATACTCATAATGCAGTTATCAAC
>JANLSA010000577.1:0-2715 GCA_031362085.1 Bacteroidota bacterium
CCTTTTTCATATTCAAACAAATCTTCCAGCCCATTTGAGTTGAAACGCAACTCTTCCATATAACTATTACTTACGGTATTTACTTTCCATGCACAGTTTATGGCACTTGCCAGTGGATTAATATTGTCCTTCCAGTCAAGCATTCCCCATTTCCAGTTATCATAAGCAGGTAATAAATAGTTTTTATCCCAACCCATCCATCCCTGGTACTGGGCATTGTGAATGGTGAGTACCGTTGGTATAAATTTGAGGTTGTTGAACGCACCACAAAATTTTATCATGAATGGAATAAGCCCTGCATGATAATCATGAACATGAATGATATCGGGGCGATGACTCCATTTACTTATCCAATCGCAAACAGCAATTTGAAATGCAACAAATCGTTCCGTGTCGTCATCATAGCCATAAATTTTATCCCGATCTAATAATCCGTTGATGTCAACAAGATATAAATCATACCCTAATTTATTGGTGGCTTCTTTTATAATACTATAATGAAAAAACTGAGTACCGAGAAATTGATTACTCTCATGTACCAGTTCCCAATCATTTTGTAATAAAAATTTTGTTCGGTACATCGGCATCACAACTTTGGCAGTATGCCCGATTTTGTTTTGATATTTTGGCAATGCTCCCACTACATCACCCAAACCACCGGCTTTTGCCATCGGGTAACATTCAGCAGATACATGAATTATTTCCATGAAATAGAATAGATTTTGCTTGCGGCTCAAATTACAATTATTTATGAAAGTTTGGCTGTGAGAACTAAAAATTTTTCTGTATCAAAAAACGGGTTACTTTCATTGCTCATAAAAATCAACTCATATTATGAATCAAAAAACACAATGGTCGCAATTTGGAACTTTAATAAGTGTCTTTTTCTTCTGGGGATTTGTTGCAGCAAGTAATGATGTATTAATTCCTGTATTTAAAGAGAAACTTCATCTTTCACAAGTGCAGGCACAAATGGTATCCTTTGCATTTTATGTTGCTTATTCAGTAGGTTCTATTCTTTATTTAATTATAAGTAAATTGCTGAAACAAGATTTATTGAATAAAATAGGTTACAAAAATGGTATTAGTATAGGATTGATTATATCTGCCATTGGTACTTTATTATTTATTCCAGCAGCCGGTTCCGAATCATTCCCACTATTTATTTCAGGATTATTTATTATTGGATTGGGGTTTTCTTTACAACAAACTGCGGCCAATCCCCTTGCTATTAATATGGGTAGTGCCAGCACCGGTTCTCAACGGTTAAGCATGGCAGGTGGAGTTAACAATTTTGGTACTACGATTGGTCCACTTATAGTTAAACTGGCAATATTTGGTAGCGTTTCAACTGTTATGGTCAGTTCTTTAAGTTCTGTAAAAACTCCATACTTAATTTTGGGTGCAGCCTTTTTAGTAGTAGCAGTAATATTTTATTTTTCTTCTGTCCCGAACCAATTAGTAAGTAACACCGAAGATTTAGTTGAAGCAAAATCTACTTGGGTCGATCGTGGCTCACCATTTAAATACCCTCAATTATGGCTGGGTATGATTGCAATTTTTGTGTACGTGGGTGTTGAAGTAAGTACAGCAGCTAATTTACCAGAATTTATGAAACAAAAACTTGGCACACCAACAAGTGGAACTGCTCCCTATATTTCTTTATTCTGGGCGAGCTTAATGATTGGTAGATGGACAGCATCAGCAGGTGCATTAGGTTTTTCCGACAGCACAAAAAAAATACTACAGTTTTTAATGCCATATCTGGCATTTGGGGTTTTCTTACTGGTTAATGCAATTGCAAAAAATGATTTACAACCTTTCTTCATTTATGCTTTAGTAATAATTGCTTTAATTATTGCAAACTTTTTAAGTATGGGTAACCCGGCTAGACAATTGTTTATTTTTAGTATTTGTGGTATCATTGCTTTACTTGTTGCAATTTTTTCTCCGGATCATCAGATAAGTGTATATGCTATATGTAGTGTGGGTTTATTTTGTTCTACGCTTTGGCCTTGCATTTTCACTTTATCCATTTCCGGTTTAGGAAAACACACCAGTGAAGGTTCAAACTTTCTTATTTTCATGATTTGTGGTGGCGGTGTAATCAGCTTATTACAGGGTTATGTATCTGCCGACCATATTTTGGGAATTAGTCTTTCTTATGTTGTGGGAATAGCTTGCTTTATGTATTTAGCCTATTATGCTATGAAGTCAAAAAAGGATTTGAAAGAACAGGGAATAGATTTGGATGAATTGAGTAATGTAAAAGGAACTGGACATTAAAATAATTTATTTATAACTATATCAGTGCCGGAAATAACCGGGACTACTTTCTAAAATAGTACTTATGTCAGAAAAAGATCAACTCGTAATTGGTATTGACATTGGCGGTACGGGAACCAAATTCGGAATTGTAGATGCAGATGGAAATGTATTGTACAACGGCTATCTGTCAACTAAGAAACATGCAACAGTTGAAACATTTATTGAAGAGCTGAATGATGAATTGACTGTACTGATTGATAAAGCGGGTGGCAAAGATCGTATTAAAGGAATTGGAGTAGGTGCGCCGAATGGAAATTTTTATACAGGTACCATCGAGTATGCCCCTAATCTGCCCTGGGAAGGTGTGATTCCGCTTTCTGACATGATAAAAGCCAAACTTAGATTACCCGTTGTACTTACTAATGATGCAAATGCTGCTGCTATTGG
>JANLSA010000010.1:0-2297 GCA_031362085.1 Bacteroidota bacterium
GGTTTATTACTTCTGCTGAAACAAAACTGCGAATCAGTAATGACTCCGTTTTGAATTCGTACAATTACAAAAACTTTGAATATGATGATAAAGGCGTTAATATAAAACCCGGATTATTATCACTCAGTTTTGGTTTTAGTAAAAAAATACAACAATGGGGCAAAGAGCCGGCCGGACGGGAACAAAGTATTAAAGCAAAATATTCTATTAACCGTGCTGCTGTTAATATTGAATACAATGCCATTTTTTACCAGGCTTTGGGAAAATGGAATGCAGCTTTTACGGCAGGCACAGATCTACCCGGTGTGGTTAATTTTTTTGGCGTAGGAAATGAAAGCAGTTATTCTTCGTATAACAGGAAGTATTTTCGTTTACGGAGCCATGAGTATTATGGAAAGTTGGGTATTAACCGCAAACTCGGTTCTCATTTTGTGGATTTAAGTGGATTTTACCGGACAGTAAAAATTAAAGAGGATATTCACCGTTTTATAAAAGAATATACGGGTAATAATTATGAAATCAATTTGGAAAGAAAACATTTTGTTGGCGGAGAATTAAAGTACAAATATCAAAATACAAATGATGCAATCATTCCTGTTAAAGGTTTTACATTTCAGACTGCTGCTTCATACACGTATAATTTAAACGACCCAAATCGTTCATTTGCCAGGCTTACATCAGACGCAGCTGTTTATATTCCTGTATTTAAATTTATTTCTTTCGCTTTTCGTGCTGGCGGATCCACTATCAGTGGTAATCCTGAATTTTATCAATTAAATACATTAGGCAGTCATGAAAACCTCCGGGGTTTCCGTAAACAACGTTTTTATGGCAAACAAAGCTTCTATAACAATAATGAACTGCGGTTAATATTCAATGCAAGAAGCAAAGTATTTAACGGGAAAATAGGACTGATCGGATTTTATGATATTGGCCGTGTATGGTATCCCGGTGAGCAATCAGACACCTGGCATGCAGGTTATGGCCCCGGACTATTTCTTTCATTATTTAATAAAGTGACATTAAGTGCTGCATATGGTATTTCTAAAGATGATCGGGTCATTTCAGCATATATAGGATTTTATTTCTAACATGAATTATATAAAATTTAAAAAATAAAAATTGCTTACCACTCTTAAAAATACGTTTACTGAAGCAGGTAATGTTTCATTATTTACCGCAAGGTTTTTTAAAGAAGTATTTAAACCGCGGTATGAAATAAAAGAGTTCCTCAGGCAATGTTACTCTATAGGATACAAATCTATTCCCCTGGTTGCTATCACAGGTTTTATTATGGGCTTAGTGCTTACTATTCAGTCACGGCCTACTCTGGCTGAGTTTGGCGCAGAATCATGGTTGCCCGGTATGGTTGCGCTTTCATTAATACGAGAAATTGCTCCTGTGATTACGGCATTGATTTGTGCAGGAAAAATTTCTTCCGGTATCGGCGCTGAATTAGGCTCAATGAAAGTAACAGAACAAATAGATGCTATGGAAGTATCTGCTATTAACCCTTATAAATATTTGGTAGTAACAAGAGTCCTGGCTACTACATTAATGGTTCCGCTACTAGTTGTATTGGCAGATGGTGTAGGAATTTTAGGAGGTTATGCAGGTATTAATATACATGGCGACGTAACTATGTACCGCTATTTCGCTCAGGTACTTTCCTCACTCGAGTTTTTAGATATTTTACCTGCTACCATTAAAACTTTTTTCTTTGGATTTTTTATTGGCTTGATTGGTTGCTATAAAGGATTTACAGCTGCAAACGGAACAGAGAGTGTGGGCAAGGCAGCTAATTCCGCTGTAGTGTCCGCTTCGCTTACCATATTTATTATAGATATGATAGCAGTACAGTTAACCGATCTTTTTTTCGTAAAGTAATGTAATGATACAGACAGAAACATATATAAAAAAACAAATAGTTACTGATAACACAGAGCCTGTAATAAATATTAAAGGGTTGTATAAATCTTTTGGGAAAAATGCAGATATTCTAAAAGGTGTAAATCTTATCGTGAATAAAGGTGAGAACCTGGTAGTGCTTGGTAAATCAGGTTCCGGAAAATCGGTATTGATAAAATGTATAATTGGTTTAATGAAAGCAGACGAGGGAAAAATAGATGTATTGGGAAATAACATTGCGGAGTTGGATCACAATGAAATGGATGCCATGCGCGTGGATGACGAAAGCGTTGCCGGTGCTCTCGCGGCCGGTGACGAGGGCGAGGCGACCGATGACGCCATCGGCGGGGCTGCCGAGTCTTTCGACACCATCGGGGCTCGGCGTGGGC
>JANLSA010000017.1:0-7093 GCA_031362085.1 Bacteroidota bacterium
CTGGGACAAAAACATTATCCCGTGCCGTATGCGAAAAAGAAACTGATCGCTTATATCGTTCTCGTTGTCTTATTATACCTTCTGCACCTCGGCATAATTTATTTATGGAATAATAACTGGTTTAATTTTGGAACAGCTACATTATTGCTTTTATTCTTTACAGTATTTGTAGCAAAGATTGAAAGAAAGGAGTTGGAGAGGTTGCCGGTGGTAGGAAAATATTTTTAAATGAAGCCAGATCAACCTATTTATTTTTCAATTTTTCAAAAAGAAATTCTCCAATAGTTACTGAATTTTTATTATCCGAAGGAGATGCTAGTTCATAAAGTTTTGGATAAATTCTTAACCCCATATAAATATTGTAATGAAGGCAAAGTTCAGAACCATTGTAATTAAAACCCCAATACAAAGAATCAAAATCATTTATTTTAGAAATAAAATCGAGCTGAAAATCTTTTTTCAAAATATTTGCTGATTCATAAAAGCGATCAAAACCACAATCATCTTCAATAATAACTTCAGTCCAGCCTTTTTCATTAGTTATTAAAATACTCATAAATCTTTTTAATAAAAGCATGATTCAATACAACTTCACAAAAGGATTATTCATCTTCTCAAACCCGCCTCACCTCAACCCTCTCCATAATTGTAGAGGGAGATACGACTGCGCTAATTGATTTTTACAAAAGGATTGTTCAATTTTTCATTTTTAATTGTTGTAACCGGCCCATGCCCCGAATAAACTTTTGTTTCATCCGGCAAAGTGAAGAGCTGGGTTTGAATACTATTGATTAAAGTTTTAAAATCACCGCCAGGCAAATCTGTTCTTCCTATGCTTCCATTAAATAATACATCGCCGCCGATTACAAACCCACCGGCTTCATAATAAAAACAAATACTGCCGGGGCTATGGCCCGGTACAAACCGAATTTCCAATTCATCATCGCCCAAACTTATTTTTTCCCTTTCCCGTAAATAAACCAATTCACCTTCATAGTTGTCGAAAGGTAATTGCCACATAGCACCGGATTGTGGGGCAAAATCAAGAACAGGTTTTTCTAACAAATGAATATGAAGGGTGAGGTTCCAGGTTTCACTTATGAATTTATTGCCGAATACATGATCTAAATGGCAATGCGTATTGAGTAAATGAATGGGCTGGAGCGAATTTTGTTCTATAAAAATCTTAAGTTCTTCCTTTTCTGCCGGAAAATAACAACCCGGATCTATAATGCAGCATTGCTTTTGATCGTTGTATAACACATATGTATTTTCCTGAACCGGGCTAAATGTAAAACTCTTAACGTTTAACATGAATAGATTTCCTTATTTTAGAACTACGATTATACGGATTTAAATGGATTTGGTGGAATTAAAAACTGTACGGATTTTGCAATATGAAAGTATACCACCTGAAAAGCAAAGGTAAGCTTACGATTTTTTAGTTATTCAATATTGCTGAAGCATCGTTGAATAAGATATATACGATTAAAACTAGAACGATTAAACAGATACTATGAAGAAACTTATTTCTCTGCTAAACTTTATTTTTATATTTTCCGCTTTGCAAACTTCTGCACAGGTAAATACTGTGGAGTTTGGAAAAAACCGGGTGCAATACCAGAAATTTAACTGGAAATATTATCAAACCGAAAACTTCAATACTTATTTCAGTCAGGATGGATTGGCATTGGGAAAATTTGTTGCCCAAATTGCTGAACAAGAATTGCCCGGGTTGGAAGAATATATTGAATACGGTTTGCAACGCCGCGCCAATATAGTGGTGTACAATAATTTTGATGAATACCAGCAAAGCAATATCGGTATGGGTATTGACTGGCAGAATGCCGGTGGTGTTACAAAATTTGTAAATAATAAAATGATCGTTTATTTCGATGGCAATCATGAAAATTTTAAAAGACAAATACGGGAGGGTATTGCAAAAATTTTAGTGGATAATGTTTTGTTTGGTGATGACCTGGGTGAATACGCAGCCAACCAGGCTTTACTCGATTTACCAAAATGGCTAACCGATGGTTATGTTGCATACGCAGCTGAAAACTGGAGTTCGGCACTGGATGATGAATTTCGGGCTGCCGTTTTATCTGCTGAGTATAAAAACTTTTATCATTTTGCTTACAAAAAACCATTGCTTGCCGGCCATGCCTTCTGGAATTATTTTGCAGGCAAATATGGTAAAAATAAAACCACTTACTTTTTATACTTAGCCCGCATCTACCGCAATCTGAATAATGCGTCGAATAAAATAACCAAGAAAAAATTTAAAACCGTTCTTCAGCAATTGATGCAGGATGAACAAGCAAGATATTTTAAAGATATCAGAGGCAGGCGGAATGCGCCAAAGGGAACCGTAGCCATAAGCGAAGTAGTTGGAAAAAAAGATTATTACCGTTTCAATGCTAACCCGATTTCCAGAAGTTTTAGTTATGCGTTAGTCGAGTTTAAACAGGGAAAATATCAGGTAGTGCTGGTAGAAAATTTTATCAGAAGAAAAGTATTATTAAAACTTGGAGCAAGAAGCCGTGAAGATGAAGTGAACCCCAACTATCCGATACTTGCCTGGGATAACAAGGGTACACGACTTGCATGTATATATAATAGCGAAGGCAAACTGAAAATGTTTGTATATGATGCAGCGAATGGAATAAAATATATCAACAACCGTGAACTAGCGATGTTTGACCAGGTACAAGACATGAAATATATGTTAGATGCCAACACCCTTATATTAAGTGCAGTGAAAAGTGGACAGACAGATATTTTTGTTTACAAACTCGATAAAGAATCCGTAGAACAAATAACGAATGATGTGTATGATGATCTGGATGCTTCCTTTGTAGCTTTTCCCAATAAAACAGGAATTATATATTCAAGTAATCGTCCAAGTGCCCTGGCCGTTTCCAGTGATGATTCGTTGCCAACAGGCCGCTATAATATTTTTTTAGTTGACAACTGGAATAAATCGGATGCAAAACAAATTTCGCAGTTAAGTAAAATGAAATACGGCAATGCCCGCTACCCTTCTCAATACAATACATCTCATTTTACATTTGTAAGCAATGAAAATGGTGTAAGCAACCGCTATGCAGGATTCTTTACAACAGAACGTGCCGGTCTGGATACACTGGTATTTATTGGAGATGAAATGCTGCGCAACCCGCCACGTGCCGAAGTAGATAGTACATTAAAAGAATGGGGCAAAACAGATATTGACTCGGTTGGCTTTGTTTCCGTAACCAATGATTCTACTTATGTATTTCCGCTTACTAACTATCAAAGCAGTATGCTGGAAACAAGAAGTGCTGGTGATAACAGCCATGTAAGCGAAACTGTGAAAGTGGGTGATATGAAATTATTGTATCGCCTGCGTGTAGATGAAGCATTGCTGCGCCGCCGCAATGTAACCGCCAAGCCAACTGAGTACATGAAAAAAGTTTTGGAAGATGACCGGTTGAATGCAGGCAAACAAGAATTGGAAAATCCTGCACTAAAGGATGATAAAAAGAAAAAAGATGATTTTTTTCAAACCGAGTTTGATTCAAAAACAGATTCTACAAAACCGGCAACTAAAAAAACAGAAGTAGCGGTTGAAGATGAAAATGAAAATGTTTTAAAGAAAGCAAAACTATATGAATATCGTCCTCCGAAATATTTTACAGACTATGTAGTATCCGGTTTTAACAATACAGTGCTTACGGTAAATAAATTTCAACCGTATGGCGGTGGTGCCGGGCCCATCTACTCTTCAAACGGAAATGATTTTAATGGTTTGATCAGAATGGGTACAAGTGATTTATTTGAAGACTACCGTTTTACCGGTGGATTCAGAATTGCAGGTAACTTAAGCGATAATGATGTGGTGTTTGCATTTATGAATCAAAGAAAACGATTGGATTGGGGTGCCACTGTTTATCGAAGTAGTTCAACCGTATTAGTTGGAACGAATATAGGAGATTTCGTTGCAAAACAAATTCAAACATATTATCTCGCCAATCTTAGATATGCCATTGATAAAGTAAGAAGTTTACGAGCTACCATCGGACCCCGATTTGACAAACTTGCTTTTAAAGCGGTTGATCAGACAACTTTAAAAGCTCCGGATTTTAAAAATACATATGGCCAGTTCAGCCTGGAATATGTACATGATGATGCAATAAGCCCTGCCTTGAATATCTGGAAAGGATTACGTTATAAAATTTTTATGGATTGGTTTACACAATTGGATAAAGTAAAGTCAACCGATGGCCGTTTTATTTTTAATGCCGGATTTGATGCAAGACATTACCAGCCTATCTACAGAAATATAATATGGGCTATGCGGGCAGCAGGTGATTTTTCATGGGGCAGTCAAAAAGTGATTTATTATGTTGGTGGCGTTGATA
Organism: Bacteroidota bacterium; assembly: GCA_031362085.1. Classification (GTDB taxonomy): domain Bacteria; phylum Bacteroidota; class Bacteroidia; order Chitinophagales; family Chitinophagaceae; genus VBAR01. Next base: position 4,404 of record JANLSA010000017.1, read on the forward strand.
ATTGGTTTAAACCAAAATTTAATGACGCTAATAAGCCTGCCAGCGATATTGATTATACATATCAATCACTTGCTTTAAATCTTCGCGGATTTAAACAAAATGCTGCCAATGGCAATAATGCAGTTACGATTAACAGTGAAATAAGAGTTCCTGTGTTTGCAACATTTTTAAACAGACCTATTAATAATGCATTGATTCGGAATTTTCAGATCACTCAATTCTTTGATCTGGGCACAGCGTGGAATGGTAGTTTTAATAAATTATCAAGACCGAGTGTGACATACAGCGATCCAGCCAATCCATTTATTAATATAAAAATAAAGACCGGAGGTATTGGTCCCTTTGCAGGTGGTTATGGGTTTGGTGCAAGAAGCACTTTGCTTGGATATTTTTTGAGATTGGATGCTGCATGGGAGATGAACGGATTTTTTAAAAATAAGCCCATGTGGTATTTTGCAATGGGAGTTGATTTTTAGTTCGGATTGATTACATAAACTACTTTTACATAATAAAGCCGCCGCGTAGAAACGAGGCGGCTTTTGTTTTCATTCCGAATTTTATTCGGACAAAACCAACTGTAGAGAGCTATCGAATACTCTATTATCGCAAAATCCGGTTTTAGGGTTGTCTATAAAAACTTACCATACTATTTTTCTTGAGAAATACATTATAACTGCCAGCGTAAGAAATAATCCAATACTGCCAAACAGTAAAGCATAATCCTGAAGTTGTAGAATACTGAATATGTATGAATAGATTAACACGAGAACAACTGATAAAATGGTTGTTACTTTTGATGATTGAAAAATTCCTTTTACAAACCATGCAATTAAACCAATGGTGGCAAGAGATGCAATAATATATGCAGTATTAAAACCGGTGTATTCAGAAAAAGAAAGCAATAAAGTATAAAACAGAATCAATGCAAGCCCTACTAATCCGTATTGAAAAGGATGTGCCGATTTCTTGTAAACTGTTTCTATTAAAAAAAATGCAGCGAAAGTAAGCAGAATGCAAAGCATGGCATATTTAACCGTTCGTAAAGTTTTCTGATATCCGTTTACCGGTATAAATAAATTTACGCCGAATGTAGATTTGTCTATAGAAGATGGAGTGTAATTGTTATCTGAAATTTGGATTCCTGTTATTTCACCATTTTCCGATTGCTGTAACGATGCGGGTAATGGAATATATGAATCAACGCTAAATTCATTATCTACCCACTGCTGTGGAAAACTTCTTGTATGTGCCATACTTTTCCAGTTGGCGGTAAAACCATTTTCATTTATTTCTGTAGGTTGTGGCAAAATACTCCCTGTAAAACTTGGATCCTTCCAGGAAGAATTGATAGTTACAGTTGTAGATTTTCCAAGTGGAGTGAACAGCAATTGCTCAGAACCATTTAAATCGATTTCGGTTGAAAAAGAAATATCCTGTAATTCATTAATTGAATTTATCTGTATAGGAGCAGATAATCCATCATTCGCAATTATTGAATTTTGTGGCGAAAGCTCTATTAAACTATCCATCCATTTCAGTTTTACAGCATCATTCAAACCCTTTAGGTCAGACAGGTTTAGTTTTACAAAGGCCTTATTCAATAATAATTGTTCAGATGCAATATTTAATTTTTCAATTGGTATTTTATTATATGACCCTTTCAAATTTATTTTTGTGTTGTACAACATCACTTTAAAAATCCCGCGGTGTTTCTCTGTCGGATTTATTATTGAAGAAAAATTGAGAACATCTGGCAGAAAATAAGCGATGTGTTCAATGATTATTTGCTTGCCGGCGGTATCCTTATCTGTTTTTAAAAATGGAATACAGAGAATGGGTCCTGCAATATTCTGAGCACCCGCCCACTTGCTGTTAATTTCATTGGCTGCTGCCCGTTGTCGTTCCACCCGTTCACGAATTAAATTTTTTACATACATCATTGGTATCATCATTAAAACGGCGAGCAGACCAATGATACATCCTTTAATAATCCATTTGCTTTTTTGCCAGACGGCACCGGCGGTTGATTCTGTTGTTTCCATGACTATCTTTTTGTTTTATTTAAAATTTCTAATTACTTGTTTTTTCCGCCACCCATTTCCACCAAAAAGCAGTACAGGTTCCGTAAATAAAAATTTGATACAGATCATCACTTACAGAATGTCCGTTACGAATTACAGCCATACATACCGGCACCATAAAAACGATGGCAAGCACGGTGATAAGAAAGCCCATTGGATCTACAGGAATATAAACCCATCCAAATTTTTTAAACCATTGTGTTTTCATGATTTGTTGTTTTAGTTAATAAAAAAATTACTAGCTTATTATCCTTAATCATATTCAAAAATTTCACTTTGCAGTACAAAGTGTAAATGCAAAAAAAATATTACTTCACTCCTTTTATCATGCTCTCCAATGCCATAATATGATCGGTAAATGCTTTTTCACCTGTCTTGGTAATTGTATAGGTTGTGTTTGTTTTTTTTCCTTTAACAAAAAAAAGGCAATCACAAAAATGTGGATTTTGGGTTTTTTATCAAGTAGAGCCAAGTCTGTTCCTTCCCAGTACCAGTTTTTCCTTGTTGTTGCAGTACAGTACAAGTATATATTGCCATGCCATTTTAATCACAGCATTTGCAGCAATGGCAAACAAAGTTGCCAAAGTATTGGATGCATGTTGATAAACA